>JAGCNA010000048.1 GCA_017646185.1 Clostridia bacterium | reverse complement strand
CGACGAAGCGCAGAGCATCGTTTTGCGTGTCGGCGAAGTGCTCAAGGAATACCTTGCAACTCTTAACCTCACTCTTATCGATTTCAAGATCGAAGTAGGCTATGATGAAAGCGGCAAGATGTACGTTGCAGACGAGATCACTCCCGATATCTGGCGCGTGCGCGATGAAAACGGCAATATCCCCAACCAGCTGGATTGCTCCAAGATGCTTATCCAGAAAATGGGTCTCTAAAGCACCCCAAAAATCCTGCGGATTTTCAGGGACCCCGCGAGAAAGCACCCCTAAAATGCTTGCGCATTTTTGGGGACCCCGCGAGAAAGCACCCCACAAAACAAAATAAAAATACGGCGAGAGAATTTTTCTCTCGCCGTTTTTAGTTTTAATAGTGTGTTGTTTACAGCGAAGGGAGATACGCCAGAAATTCGTTATAATATACTGTGTATCCGCTGTAAGTGGCTTTTGACCAAACTTCCGATTCGTGTCCGGGTGTGCCTACCCATTCGGAGTTCATCCACAAAAGGTTGCCTTTTTCATCAAACCCTCTTGTGGTCAGGATGTGAACATTTCCGTTGTGGTCATTATATCCTGTTGTTTCTTGTTTGATAATATTTCCGTTTTCATCGGTGGTACACACGGTAGTGTCGTAATCCGTTTCAAGATGTCTGGTGTCTGTTCGAGTCTGCACACGGATATGTCCGTTTTCATCGTATTCATAACCGTATCTGAAAATTTCCCCGCCGTTTTCGTTCACCTGGTAATTGGCGCACAGTAATCCTTTTTCGGTGTATTCAAAGTATTCAACGTGAACGGAGCCGTCCGTATTCACGGTTTCAATTTCGCTTATCTTGCCGCCGATTCCGTTATATTTGTAGGTGTAAACCGTCGTCTTGCCGTTGCTGTAGGTAACGGTTTCTTTTTCTTTCCGTCCGTCATCGCCGTGCTCGTACTGAGTAACGTTGTTGAAAACGCCGTTCATGTGGTGATCTATTCTTATTATTCTGCCGTTTCCGTCATAATAATACTCGTATGCACTGCTTGGCTCGTTCTCTTTATCGGATGCGAAATAATTTTCCACTCGGGCAAGCATACCGTTATCATACCACCGCAGCTTTATGAGGTAGGATACTTTACCGTCGCTGTCTATGGTTTTTGCTTCTGTCAAACGGTTATTCCCGTCGTATGTGTAGTCGTCCCGATCAAAGCCTATCAGCAATCCGTTTGGGTCATAACGGTAATCGCGCAGCCAGGGCGTATTGTCCACAAGGGCATCCGCAGAGCTGTATTGGATGGGGCGTCCCTGCTCATCAAAGGTGTATTTGTGGATTTCCCAAGAGTTTCCGCTGTTAAACCAACGGTAATTGTTTTTGTATTCTTTATAAAAGGTGGTAAACCGTTCAAGCAGCTTTTCGGCGTAAATATCGTATTCCTTTTGTTTAAGCAGATCGTACGCCTGCTCGTATTCTCCTTGGTCTATAAGGGAATATATATTTTCATATCCTTCGGGAACAGTAATGTTTTCCGGCGTTTCGGGCTTGTTATAAAAAATTTCGGGCAGGCTTTCTTCCGGCTTGCTTTCCTCGGGTTTGCTCTCTTCGGGCTTGCTCTCCTCGGGTTTGCTCTCCTCGGGCTTGCTTTCTTCCGGTTTGCTCTCTTCAGGTTCGCTCGTTTCCGGAATACTGTCGGACTTATCATCATACTCGGAGACGGCGTCTTCTTCAGAAGTATGGTCAGAAACCTGCGTGTCGGGCTGTGAAATGCTTGAGGTGTCATCAACTGCACAAGCAAACAGCAACAGTAAAGAGCAAATCGCAATAGCGGCAAGTATTATCTTTTTCATTCACATCGTCTCCTTTTGTTTTTATATTTTATAACGTGTTCAACGTCAACTATATGTTATCATATGTTATTTTATTTTTCAATGTTTTTCAAATTTGTTTTACCATTATTTACACTTTATTAAAATCATTCCGAAAAATCAAAAAGCGGCACTGTGCCGCTTTTTGTGTTATTCTATAATGCTTTCTTCTTCGCTTTCCTCGCCGTATATATAATCGGTATCGTAAAGGGGGCTGTACTCAATATTATCTATACCCACGGGCAGGGAATGGGAAGCGGAAAGAAACTGTGAACTGTTTTTAATATATACGGTACACACTCTGTTTTCGCCGTAGGTTACGGTTATTCCGTTTATATATTCCAGCATTTCCACGGGAATAAGCCAATCGCTTTCCTCAAAAAGCACGGGGGCGGAAAGTCTGCAGGGTGCATCGTTTACCCAAATGGAAGAGGAATTGGAAAAGCATTTAATATAATCGCCGCTTTCCGGCAGGATTATTGCCACCGCGTCTTTATCCCCCGCAATAGACATGGGGCAAAGCTTTGTAAGGGTGGAAAAGGGAATGTAAAGTCCGTAGGAATTGTTTGCGTTTGCGGCGGAAACGGTAAACACCTTGGTTTCCCCCATATATCCCTCCACGGAATATACCTTTGAACTTTCCGCAACGGAATTGAATGAAAGTATGCCGTATGCGGCAATAATTCCGATAACGCCCACATACACCGCCAGCAT
>JAGCNA010000047.1 GCA_017646185.1 Clostridia bacterium | reverse complement strand
TTTCCCAAAGGGAGGACGCCTGTATGGTGGGCGTGGTTAATCTCACCGTGGATTTCGAAAGCATTGATTCCCTCGAAACGCAGTTTTCGGATAAGCATTATACAAAGCAAGGATACGAAATAATAAAATAAGTATCTATACAAAACCCCGACAGATGTAATATCTGCCGGGGTTATTTGTTTATATTCTTTCTATAACTATATCTTCCGTATTAAGGTTTATGGGAGGGCGGGGTTTTATTTTAAGCAGATCCAATTTATACTTACGGCAACTGCGGTCATAGGGTACTTCGCCCTTATACAGACAATAGCATTTATCAAAATCCCCGTTGGAGTGGACGCAGTTTAAGCATTGTTTTTCGACAGAAGCAGACATTTTTCTCACCTCTCTTATATTATACGACCGGACAAAGGATTTGTCAAGTAAGAAGGGTTAAAAGCACCATCAAAGCTCCCATTAGTATGCGGGATATTACAAAAGGCTTTGGCGAAAGGCTTTTATTTATTACAGAAACCGTTTGGAATATGCCGGAAAGGGAGCCAAACCCCAAAAACAGCCCGCACAACACCTCACGGGTGGGAGGTGAAAAACAAGCGCTTTGGGCTAGTCCGCCGGAAAATTCAAAAAATCCTCTTAAAAGCAGAGAATATATACTGCCATCCGGAAAGATACCGGAAACCATTACCCCCAAAACATAAAAGCATATTATAAAACCGCACACCGAAACCAAAAGAAAAGCGGATTCCGAAACCGCCTGCACAAAATCTGTTTTGCGTATGTAATTTACCGCTGTGTTTTTTGGTTTTTCTTCATTTCTTAACAAAAACGGGCGGAAAACAAGGGCGATGAACACAACAGACAAAACCAAAAGCAAAAGAAGCTTTAAACCGTATTTTATATCCCCCATTACGTGAGCCCCCGCAAAAGACAAAATAAAAGGAAGGGACGCTCCCGAGCAAAGACAGCACAGATATTCCCCCCGTTTTTTTGAAATGACGCCGCTTTCGTACAAAAAAACACAGTTTTTTGCACCTGCGGGGCATCCGCACAAAAATCCCAGCGCTACCGTAAAAATGCTTCCCCACAAAGGGTGGGCGCACAGCCTTGTAACGGCGGTTATGGCGGTTATACGGCGGGAAAACACCAGATAAATATACAAAGCGGGAATTATATTGGCAAAACAAAAAGTTACAGCCTGCGCCGTTGCCGCCCCCACGCTTTGGGGAAACGCCAAAAGAAAGGCAAAAAATACGGCAAATGCAAGATTTACTGTACGTATCCACATCTTGCGCCCTTTGATATTCATAAACTACCAGCTCCCATAATAATATATACGGAAAGGCGTGAAAAATATGAAAAAGTTACCCGATACTCTCTTTGGGGAATTTTTGGAAATGAGAGGCAACACCTATCTTGCCGCCGACGGATACGGAAAAATGCTGGAATACGGAAACGAAAAAATTGTGCTTTGCGGAAAAAACTTAAAGATAACCGTGCTTGGCAAACGGCTTAAAATGAATTATCTTTCCGGCACCAAAATAGGTATTGACGGATATATACGGAGCGTGGAATATGAACCGAATAATACGTAGCTTTTTGGGGTCCTATACCATTGCCCTGCCCAAAGACAAAGCGCCAAACCTTTTTAATCTTTGCAGAGAAAAAGGGGTATTCTTTTTTTCTCCCTTGGCGGATGACGACAAGGTTTACGCAAAGGTAAGTCTGTTTTCCTGCAAAAAGTTCCTTGAGCTTGCGCAGAGTGAAGGAATACAAGGTGAGATAACCGAAAGGCAGGGGCTTCCCTTTTTGGTTTCCCGTTACAGAAAAAGATACGGAATATATATAGGAATAATATTAAGCGCCGCTTTTATGCTGTTTTCCTCTATGTTTATATGGGAAATAAATATAACGGGCAACCAAAACGTAAAAAAAGAAGAAATATTTAAAATACTCGCTTTACACGGAATAAAAGTGGGCACGTTTATACCCGATATAGACGCAGACCTTACCGCCGAATACATACTTTTGGAATATTCGCCCCTTTCTTCCCTTGCCATAAACGTAAAGGGTACCGTGGCGACGGTAGACGTTATAGAAAGAGTTAAAAAGCCGGAAAGCGAGTTTAACGAGGAAGGGTACTGCAATCTTGTTGCCGAAGAAGACGGGATAATAACCAACGTCATTGCGGCGGAAGGGCACCCAGAAATAAAGATAGGGGACGTGGTGACAGAAGGACAATTACTTGTAAACGGAATTGTGGAAAACCGTTACGGCGCTTTTAAAATAGTAAATGCAAAGGGCTACGTGTATGCCGACGTTTATAAGGATATCGAATTCGAAATCCCTTTGAATCACAGCGGAAAAGAATATACGGGAAAAGAAAAAACAAAAAGAGAAATATATGTTATCGGTTTCCCCGTAAAGCTGTACCGCACCCAAGAATCCCCCTTTGAATTATGCGATATAACCGCTGTGGAAGAAAACCTTGAAATATTCGGTTTAAAGCTTCCGATAAAGGTTTCAAAAGCGGTATACAAGGAATACGTAAAGATAGAGTACCAAATTACCGAACAAGAAGCAAAAACAAATGCCGAAAAAGCTCTTGCTTTGTGGTGGGAAAAAGAAGCAGGGGGAGAAATTGTAAGCATTGACCAGGAAGAAAGCATAAAAAACAACGTGTACTGTTTGAAAGCACACGTTGTAATAAACAAAAATATTGCTTTGAGGCAGGA
>JAGCNA010000046.1 GCA_017646185.1 Clostridia bacterium | reverse complement strand
TCTACCGCCGTTACGGTAATGAGAAGAAATTAAAATGGCAAAGGCAATATTGCCGGGAAGCTATGACCCCGTAACAAAGGGACACATAGATATAATTCTGCGGGCAAAACAGCTTTACGGCGACGTTACGGTGGGTATACTTTTTAACCCCGAAAAAGAGTATCTTTTTACTCCCGCCCAAAAGAAAGCTATGCTGGAAAATGCCCTTGCGGGGACGGATATTCCCGTTATTATATGGGAAGGAATGCTATTTGATCTTTGTAATGAACAGGGGTACACCCACATTGTAAAAGGTGTGCGCAGAGGCGATATGGAGTACGAGGAAAAAATGGCTCGGTTTAATTCCGCCCGTTGCCGTGCCGTAACTGTAATGATGCCCGCAAAGGAAGAATATGAATATATAAGCTCCACGCTGGTAAGAGAACGTCTTGGGGCGGGGGAGGATATAAAAAGCCTTTGTCCCGCTTGGGAACTAACGGAGAGATTTTATGCTGAAAATACAAAAATGTAGTGTCACCCACGTAAAAGAAGACCTGCTTTCTCCCTTTGGATTTAAAGGGGGCTACCTTACACAGCTTTGGCAAAGCGTGGTAAAAATAGAGTGCGACGGATACACCGCCGTTTCTCCCTGCACCCAAAGCGTCCTTTGGTCGGACCCAAAGGTTTTTAATGCTTTCCCCGGTGAAAAAGGGGACGGGATAATGCTTTCTGTCACCCAAAAAGCCTGTGAAATGTTGGAGGGCACTTCCTTTGATACACCAAGGGAGGTTATTCCCGCGCTTTTGCCCGAACTGAAAAAGCACGCATTTTCCCTCACCGGATTTGAGGTGGCGGAAACCTTTATTTTAAATTCCCTTGTGGGTATGGATATCGCCTTGTGGTCGATATGGTGCCAAAAACACGGGATAACACGGTTTGAGGATATGATTCCCCAAAATGCAAAAACCGCAATGAACGCCTGCCATCAAAGCCTTGCCCGCATACCGCTGGTTTCCTATGGCGTGTCTATGGACGAGATAAAGCGTCTTGCCGATACGGGCACCGCTCTTATGAAGATAAAAATAGGCGCACCTTCGGGAAAAGAACCGGGCAGTGAAGAGGATATGCGGATAATGGTGGAAAAAGATATAGACCGTATATCCTCCATACATAATCTTGTTAAGGATATTCCCACGCCCCTTACCAAAAACGGCAAAGTGATGTATTATCTGGATGCAAACGGTAGATACGATACCCTTTCCCGTCTTGAAACTCTCTTAGAGGGGATAGAAAAGATGGGCGCTTCCCACCGTATCGCCCTTATCGAAGAGCCTTTTTCCGCGGAAAAAGAATATTACGTAGGCGATTACCCTTATGTTTTCAATGCGGATGAATCCGCCCATTCGGTAGAGGATGTTAAAAAGCGCATTGAAATGGGCTACAAAGCGGTGGCTTTAAAGCCTATCGCAAAGACGGTGTCCGTGTCCTTTGATATGATAACCGCCGCCCGTGAAAAGGGTTGCGGCGTACTTTGCGCAGACCTTACGGTAAACCCCTTCCTTGCAGAATGGAACAAGCAGTTTGCT
>JAGCNA010000045.1 GCA_017646185.1 Clostridia bacterium | reverse complement strand
AGAAGCGAAATCGTCCTCTGCGCGTCCGGCGTGGTAAGGGAGCGTTCCTCCAAAAACCTCCAGATCCCCACGGGTGAAATTGAAATAGCGGTTGACGAGCTTAAGATACTCGCCGTTTCCCAGACGACACCCTTTGAAATAACCGAAAACAGCCGTGCAAACGAGGAACTCCGCCTCAAGCACCGCTATCTTGACCTGCGCCGTCCCGACCTTATGCAGAATCTTTTGTTCAGACACAAGGTTGCCAAGGTTACCAGAGATTATTTTGATGAAAACGGCTTTGTGGAAATAGAAACCCCCATCCTTATCCGTTCCACTCCCGAAGGTGCAAGAGACTATCTTGTTCCCAGCCGTATCAGAAAGGGCTCCTTCTACGCTCTGCCCCAGTCTCCCCAGCTTTACAAACAGCTTTCCATGGTTGCGGGATTTGACAGATATATGCAGATCGCCCGTTGCTTCCGTGATGAAGACCTGCGTGCGGACAGACAGCCCGAATTCACCCAGATCGACTTTGAAATGTCCTTCGTTCAGATGGAGGACGTGCTTAATGTAGGCGAAGGCTACATCCGCCGTGTGTTCAAGGAAACCTTGGGCGTGGACGTACCTGCCATCCCCCGTTATACCTACCGTGAATGTATGAACCGTTACGGCAGCGATAAGCCGGATATGCGCTTCGGTATGGAAATTGTTGATATTTCCGATATAGTCAAGGGCTGTGATTTCTCTGTGTTCACCTCCGCAGTTGCCGCAGGCGGCAGTGTAAGAGGTATAAACTGCAAGGGCTATGCGGAAAAGCTTACCCGTAAAGAGATAGACAAGCTTACCGAATACGCAAAGGGATGCGGCGCAAAGGGACTTGCGTGGATAAAGAAGGTTGGCGGCAACACCACCTGCTCTTTCGGCAAGTTTATGACAGAGGACGAGCTTAACTGCATCTGCACCCGTCTTGATTGTGCCGACGGTGACGTGGCGTTTATTATTGCAGATACAAACGATAACGCAGTGCTTACCCAGCTGGGTCAGCTCCGTGTTGAGGCGGCAAACAGACTGGACGTTCCCAGAGAAGGCTACAGCTTCCTTTGGGTAGTGGAATTCCCCTTCTTTGAAAAGGACGCGGAATCCGGCGAATGGATGGCAATGCACCACCCCTTCACCGCACCTCTTGACGAATGTCTGCCTTATCTTGAATCGGATAAAGGCTCGGTCCGCGCAAAGGCGTATGACCTTGTGCTTAACGGTATCGAACTGTCCTCCGGCTCTATCCGTATAACCGACCCTGCTTTGCAGGCAACCATTTTCCGTCTGCTGGGCCTTTCCGATGAAGAAGCACAGCAAAAGTTCGGCTATCTGCTGGATGCATTTAAATACGGCGCACCTCCCCACGGCGGTATGGCGCTGGGTCTGGACAGACTTGTAATGCAGATGCTGGGCGCTCCCACCTTGCGTGACGTTGTGGCGTTCCCCAAGGTATCCAACGCATCCGAGCTTATGACAGACTGCCCTGCCGAAGTACCTGCACAGGCACTTGCGGATCTGGGTATAAGTATAGATAAACAGGAGAAATAACCGATGATCGAGATAATCGACGTTTACAAGAATTTTGGCGATAAGCAGGCGGTAAAGGGCGTTACCTTTAACGTAGAAGAAGGGGAGATAATGGGCTTCCTGGGTCCCAACGGCGCAGGCAAGACTACCACCCTTAACATACTTACCGGCTATCTTTCCGCATCCTCCGGCACCTGCCGTATCGACGGGGTGGATATACTTGAAAACCCCGTGGAAGCAAAGAGAAAGATCGGCTTCCTTCCCGAACAGCCCCCTCTTTACGTGGATATGACAGTAAAGGAATACCTTTCCTTTGTGTACCAGCTTAAAAAGTGCGTGCTTCCCAAGGATGCACACCTTAAAGAGGTTTGCGAGGTTGTAAAGATAACCGACGTATTCAACCGCAAAATAAAGAACCTTTCCAAAGGTTACCGTCAGCGTGTGGGTATTGCTCAGGCGCTTATCGGCAACCCCAAGGTGCTTATATTTGACGAACCTACCGTTGGTCTTGACCCCAAGCAGATAATCGAGATCCGTAATCTTATCCGTGTTCTGGGTAAACAGCATACGGTTATCCTTTCCACCCACATTCTCCCCGAGGTTCAGGCGGTGTGCGACCGTATCGTGGTTATAAACAAGGGCGAGATAGTGGCAAACGAGCGCACGCAGGACCTTATCAACGCAGTAGACGGCTCCCGTAAGCTGGTTGCAAAAATTGTCGGTCCCGAAAACGACGTGCTTAAAGCGGTAAAAGCTCTTCCCGGCGTTAAATATGCAGAGGTTTTGGGCAAGCGGGATACCGATTCCACCAGTTATCTTATCGAATCCGAAGATAAAATTGATATCCGCAAGCCGCTGTTCGCTTTGCTTGCAAGAAACAACTGGTATCTTATCGGACTTGAAGGTATGGAATTGAATCTGGAGGATATCTTTATCCGCCTTACCGAAAAGAGAAAAGAAAAAGAAACACGCAAAACCGTAAAAAGAGTAAGAAAGGCAGGGGAAGAATAATGTGGGCTATATATTGTCGTGAGCTTCGCTCATATTTCACCACGCCTATCGGATACGTTTTCGCAGGAATGTTCCTTGCCGTTTCCGGTGCGCTGTTCTCCGCAACGGTACTGCTTCAGGCAGACACTTCTATGATGTCTATGTACTTTTTGTGCCTGCTGTTCGTTTTTGCAATACTCATTCCCTTGCTTACAATGAAGCTTTTTGCAGACGAGCGCCGCACCAAATCCGAGCAGATACTGCTTACCGCCCCCATCTCTCTGGGCGCAATGGTAATTGCAAAGTTCCTTTCCGCACTCACCGTTTTTGCCGCAGTTCTGGGCGTAAATTCCTTTAACTTCTATTTGCTTTATATATACGGCAACCCTTCCTTGTCATATATATTCCTTAACGTGCTCACCCTGTTCCTTATCGGCGCGGCGTTTATCGCAGTGGGCGTGTTCATTTCCTCCCTTACCGAAAGCCAGCTCAACGCCGCTATCGGTTCTATGGGACTTATTGTAGTAATTCTTTTGCTGGGCGTACTTGTAAACTCCATTCCCGTTGAATGGGTGCGTAATATCATAAAGTGGTTCTCCTTTATAGACAGATACGCCACCATGTCCTCCGGCATACTGGATCTCAGCGCAGTAGTATACTTTATAAGCTTTACGGCAGTATTCCTTTTCCTTACCGTCCGTGTATACGAAAAGCGCCGCTGGTCATAAGGAGGTAACAAAACAATGGCAAATAACAACAAAAAGAAAATGTCCTTCGGTGAGCTTATAAAGAGCAAAAAGTTCAGATACGGCTCTCTTTCCGTAGTGTTCACCGCAGTAACTCTGGCGTTTATTATCGGTATAAACCTTATTATCACCGCACTTAACGCAACCCATATTTTTTCTATAGATATGACAGCGGAAGAGTTTTATTCCATTTCCGATACCACCGTGGAATATCTTGAAGGCTTGGGCGATGATTTTGAAATTACCGTTCACTTCTGCACCGCCCGTGACAGACTTGAAGAATACGAGCAGACCGGCTACAACTATTTCCGTATGGTACACGAAACCGTGCTTGCCTTTGCGGAAAAGTTTCCCGATAATATCGAAGTTGCATATTTTGACGTAACCACAGACCCCAAATATGTAAACGATATCAAGCATTATACCCAAACCGCTCTTACCGCAAGTAATATTATTATAGAGGGTAAATACCATACCCGTATCCTTAGTTTTGACGCATTCTTTATGGTAGCCGAATCCGATGGATCTCTTTACGCTTACAACGGCGAATCCAAAATGGTTTCCGCTATTACCCAGTGCTCTATCAAAGAGCCTTATTCCGTTCTGTTTACACAGGGTCACGGTGAAACCGTACCCAAGCATTTGGTTTCTCTGTTTCAGGATGCAGGCTTTGCCACCCAGACCATAGACCTTACTGCCGCAACAGACGAAGAACTGGACCAAGCGTTCAAAAACGCCCGCATAATGGTTATTTGCGACCCCCAGAAGGACCTTGCGGGCTACGATAAAGACAACCCCAACGCAGACGACGAAACGGATATTATAAACAAATTCCTTGGCGGCAACCGCTCTCTTATGGTGTTTGTGGATGCTTCCACTCCCGATCTTCCCAACCTGCGTGAATATTTGAGCGAGGTATGGGGCTTGGATTACGAGCCCAATAACATCCTTTCCGACCAGACCCACTCCCTTATGCTTAACAAGAACAATATTCTTGCACAGCCTGCAGGGGAAGTAGGTACGGTTGCGGCACAGCTTCACATTTCCTT
>JAGCNA010000044.1 GCA_017646185.1 Clostridia bacterium | reverse complement strand
TTTAAGTGAAGAGCTTCCTGCGTTTACGACAAGAATATACATTGTTCATTTCTCCTTGCTTGACATTTTGATCATTTTTCATTATACTACCGTTAGAAAATAAATGCAAGGGATTTTTATGGAAAGATTAAAAGGAACAGCTGCAATTATATGCGAATTCAATCCGTTTCACTTCGGCCACAAGCATTTACTTGATGTTGCCCATTCCGAATACCCCGTAGTTTTCGGAATTATGAGCGGAAACCTTATTCAGCGCGGGGGCAACGCCTGCGCAGACAAATACTTGCGCGCTTCCGCCGCCGTGGAATGCGGGTTTGACGGGGTGTTGGAGCTGCCCTTCCCCTTCTCTTCACTTTCTGCCCGTGATTTCGCCCGTGCAGGAGTGCATATAGCAGAGGAAGCGGGGTTTGAAGCGCTGGTGTTCGGGGCAGAGGACCCTCAAGCAGTAAAGGCGGCAACAGAAATCGTGTGCGGCGCTTCTTTTGAGCAAGAGGTTTCCGAGCTTATAAAAGAAAAAAAGAATCTTTCTTACCCCAAAGCAACCGAGCAGATATTGGCTGAATCGCTGGGGGAAGAAACCGCAAAGCTTCTTTCAAAGCCAAACAATATTTTAGCCCTTGAATATATAAAAGCCGCCTCCAAACGGGATATTTTAAAAATCCGCATTGTCCCCCGTTCACCGGATTTCGCCTCCGCAGGGTCTTTAAGAAGATCGGGAGTGCCTGCAGACGGAATTCCCGAAAAAGCATCCCCCTTTTTTGAAAACACGGTGGCGGATCATTCGCTTTTCCCCTATCTCAGCGTGGCGGCAAAGCTTTACAGCGGTGATAAAGCTATGCTTTACGGCATAGACGAATCCTTGGCAGGGCGTTTGACCAAAGCCCTGCGTGAAAAAAGCAGTACGGAAGAAATTATTTCCGCCTGCCGCAGTGCCGGTGATACGGATTCCCGTATCCGCCGCGCCCTTCTAAGCATACTTTTCGGCATAACCAAATATCAGGCGGCAGAAATGCCAAACCATACCACCCTCCTTGCCGCAGGGGAAAAAGGGCTTCCCGTAATAAAACAGATACGCAAGCATTCCTCCCTTTCTCTGGTGGTAAAGCCTGCTTCCCTTACGGGGAATAAGCAGTATGAAAACTCGGTTCGGGCAGAAAGAGTGCTTCGGGAAATATTTTCCGTTCCCGACCCTCTTTGCCGCACCCCATATATTAAAGGAGAAAAATAAATGAAGCATCTTTTTATACTAAACCCCGTTGCGGGCAGTAAGGACCGTTCAAATATTATTTCCGAAGCGGTGGAAAAATTAGGACTTGAAAATTGCGAAAAATACGTTACCGTGTGCGCCAAGGACGCTATACGTGAGGTGTGCGAGCAATTAAAAAACACCGATGAACACCTGCGTATTTACGCCTGCGGCGGTGACGGCACCTTTAACGAGGTGGTTACGGGCATTATCCGTTCCGGCAACAAAAACTGCTCTGTGGCGGTTGTCCCCACGGGAAGCGGCAACGATTTTATAAAAGCATTTCCCGAATACACCGCATCCGATTTCCGTGATCTCAAGCGTGTAACAAAGGCACAAACCGTTCCCTTGGACGTAATGCTCGTTACCGATTCGGAAAGCGGCACGGAATACATAAGCGTAAACGTGGCAAGCGCAGGGTTC
>JAGCNA010000043.1 GCA_017646185.1 Clostridia bacterium | reverse complement strand
CTCATTCCCGCACAGCGGGGCCACGGAGAAAGCGAAGGAAACATAATAACCTTCGGAGTTAAAGAACGGTTCGATTGTGTGGATTGGATAAAATATATAAACTCCCGCTTTGGCACGGATACACCCGTAATGCTTTACGGCGTTTCTATGGGTGCCGCCACCGTGCTTCTCGCCTGCGGTGAAAAAGAACTGCCCTCAAACGTTACCTGCTGTATTGCGGATTGCCCATATTCTTCTCCCAAAAAGATAATCCAAAAGGTAAGCGGTGATATGGGCTTCCCACAAAAAGCGGTTTATCCTTTCGTGGCGTTAAGCGCGGCTCTTTTCGGCCATTTCCGTATCGGTAACCTTTCCTGCGCGGAAGCGGCAAAAAATTCTCCTGTTCCCATACTGCTTATCCACGGCGAAGCGGATACTTTTGTTCCCGAGTATATGAGCAGGGAAATATCCGCCATTTCCCCCAAGGTGGAATACCAACCTTTCCCCAACGCCGCCCACGCCATAAGCTATATGACGGATAAAGAAAGATACGTAAAACTCGTAACCGAATTTTTGCAAAAAAATATGGGACTGCAGTAAGCAGTCCCTTTTTTGTCGGGGCGATTGTCTGGGGTCCCGAGAAGCCGTTAGGCTTATTGGGGTGATTGTTGCAAAACACTATTCCTTTATAAATTGCTCAAATCCGTTTGAATAATGCACTTTTCCGTTCTTATCCACCCAGACGGCGTATACGTTTTCCATAGATGATATCAGCTTGTTTCCCTCTTCAAGGCTCATATTGAAAAGAGCGGTGGACAAAGCGTCGCCCAAGGCGGAATTGCCGCACAAAACGGAAACGGATTTAAAATCGTCCTTGGGGTAAAGTGTATCGGTGTCGATAATATGGTGGTATGTTTTTCCCTCTACGGTAAAATACCGCATATACGAACCGCTGGTAACCAAAGCGGGCAGTTTAAGGTAAACCACGTTTATATACGCTTGGTCGGATAACAGATCGGGGTTTTGAATACCCGCTGTCCAGAATTCTCCGCCGGGCTTTTTGCCCGTCACCCTAAGATTTCCTCCAAGGTTAAGAGCGTATCCCGTTTTGCCTTCTTGTTCCAGATACCTTGCCGCCATTTCGCAGGCATAGCCCTTTGCCACGGCGCCCATATCAACAGACATTTTTTCGTCCTTTAAAAACAGCGTGCCGTTTTGCCGGTCAATAACAATATCTTCTATGTTGCAATGCTTTGCCGCTTCTTTAAGCTCGTTTTCTTCGGGCAGACGGTTTCCGTCCTCTGCGGCATCGTGCCAAAGCTTTGTAACCGCACCGATAGCGATATTGGTTTCGCCGCAGGTAAGGGAATATACCTCTTTCCCGTATTCCATAAGGTCCAAAAGCTTTTCGCTCACCGCAACCGGTTCTTTTCCCGCTTTTTTGTTTACGGTACAAAGATTGTTTGTGCCGGAATATTCGTTATATATGTCTGCAAGCCGGTGGTACTCTTTTAAAATATTTTCAATTTCGTCGGTTATACGGTCAAACTCCTCATCTGTTTCTCCAAACGCGGTAATTTCCGTAACCGTATCAAAATATTCGTAAAAAACACGGGTGTTTTTTGCTTCCCCGCCGCCGCAGGAGCAGTATCCTGCGGCAACGAGAATAACGATTAATATTAATAAAAATCTTTTCATTTTACGTTTTTAAGTGCGTTTATTACCGCATCTGTATAATTTTTTGAATAAACCGTGCAGGAGGATACGAGGTCTGCTACTTTTCCGTCTTCACCCACCGCATTTTTAATTTCGTCTGCGGTCTTTCCTGCGCAGTAATCTGCCAGCCCATTTACCTGAACGTTCCATTCCAACCCCAAAGAGGATGCACCCTGCATTCCGTAACGCCACCCCTGAGTCTGCTTGGATTCGGGTATAAAATTCGGGTTTTCAATGCTGGTTCCGTCTGTATCAAATGCAAGCTTTGATTCTATCTCATCGATATAGGTTTTGTTTACCTTTCCCTCTGTATCGGAAACGGTTGCCGCCATTACGCAGTTGAACACGGCTTCGCCGTACTCGTCTTCCTTTGCAGCGGTGGAAGAGGAGGAAAGGACGCAGGTGATGGATACTCCCAACAAAACCTCACCCTTTGCGGTAAACGGCTTGCTTGCGTTTTCGCAAGCCTGCTTAACGCACCGTACAAAATCTGCGGAATATATGGTGCAGGATGCCTGCAGGTCTGCAATCTTTCCGTCTTCGCCCAAGCTGTTTTCTATCTGCGTTGCCGTTTTGCCGATACAGTAATCGGAAAACGCCTTTGCCTGTTCACTCCATTCTTTTCCGATAGGGGAAGCAGAGGACATTCCGTAATTTTCGCCCAGCGTATTTTTGGTGGGGAATTCTTTGCCGATACTTGCGGAAAAATCATCCATATCGGGGGAAGCGTCTATCTCATCCACAACACATTTTACTATCTTTCCGTTCATATCCGCAACAACTGCGGCAAAAACCGCCCTGAACGCTATATCTTCCCCCACTTCGGAGGCTAAAACGGAAAATCCCAAGCGGTATTCCCCTTCTTTTTGCGGAGGTGTGCTTTGTTCACCGCCTCCTTTGCACCCGAAAAACAGCGTACATAAAGAGAAAACCAAAACAAGCGCCAATGTTTTTTTCAAACCAAGCTCATCCTTTCATAACTTTAGAGTATAAATATTTCGCCGCGGTAAAAGGCGCGGCGAAATATGTAAAGCTATTTACTTTTTCTCTTTTTTATAATATAAGCGGATGCGGCTGTAGCGGCAACAGCACCGTCGGATGCGGCGGTAACTATCTGGCGCAAGGGCTTTGTGCGTGTGTCTCCTGCCGCCCAGACACCTCTCGTGTCTGTAGAGCAGTCTTCGGAAGCGATAATATATCCGCTGTCATCAACCACAACGATCTTTGCAAAAATAGCGTTATCTCTGGTCTGTCCCAAAGCGGTAAAAACAGCCGCCGCGGGAATATCTGCGGTATTTTTCTCTTTATCCGCTATAACGAGTCCCGTAACGCGGGTCTCACCGTATATTTCCGCAGGGTAATAACCCTCGTAAATTATAATATTGTCTTTTTCCTTGGCAGTATTCACCGTTTCTTCGGAAGCGGTTATTTTTTTTGCGCACAGATGCACCTTGGTGCAAAGGGCAGAAAGATACAACGCATCCTCAAATGCGTTTTCTCCGCCTCCTACAACCGCCACGGGCTGACCCTTGTAAAGCTGTCCGTCGCAGGTGGCGCAAAAAGAAACGCCCAAGCCTTCGTAACGGTCGCTTCCCTTACAGCCGATCTTAAGGCGCTTTGAACCGTTGGCGATAATCACCGCCAGACATTCTGTTTCGCCCCCGTCTGTTTTTACTGTAAATATGCCGTCCTTTTCATATACGTCCAGCACACCTTCGTACAAAAACTCCGCACCGCATTCCTCTGCCTGAAGATACATGTTGCGGGCAAGCTCCCATCCCTCCACAGATTTATAAGAGGGGTAATTTTTAATTATTTCGGTATTTACAAGCTGTCCGCCGTACATACCGCCTTCGCACACCAGTACGTCTATTCCCGCACGTCGGGCGTATACTGCGGCGGTAAGACCGGCAGGTCCTGCGCCTATAATTACAAGCTCTCTCATGGTTTTCGTTACCTTTTTTGGGCAATAATTTTTTTAATTTTTCTGCCGCACAAAACGCCTGCGGCAATCTTTAATATATCAGGTATTATAAACGGAAAAACACATACTGTCAACCCTTGCCATAATCCGGATTTTGTGGTTACAAAATACCAGATACAGCCGAGTATATAACATATTACCAAGCCTATAAGGGAAACGAGTGTCTGCGCCCAAAAGCTTTTGCATTTTTCCGCACCCAATCCCGTTATAAGGGAAAAGGGTATGTATCCCATAATAAATCCGCCCGTGGCGCCGGCAAGCACGCCCATTCCGCCTGCAAAGCCCGCAAAAACGGGAAGCCCCGCCGCACCGATCAAAATGTATAAAAGGGCACAAAACGCCGATTTTTTCTCCAAAACTGTGCTGACACAGCAAACCGCAAAAACAGACAAAGTAAAGGGAACTGCTCCGAAAGGAAGGGTAATAGGAGAGATAATACACAGCAAAGCGGAAAATACCGCCGTTAAAACCAAACCCGAAAGACGCTTGCTTTTTTTCATTCTATATCAAATTCTCTGTCTATACACCGACGAACCATATCAATATTTTCTTCGGTGTAATGGAGAGAATCTGCGGTCATCATTTCCGCCGCACCCAGGATAAGCGCACGCACAATAAAGGTTTTGCGTGTTTTTGCTTCGGCGGTCATATCAACCTCGCGGCAGTATGTGTCGATAATCGCTCTCACTTCCTCGGAAATAAGGGATTTCTCTCTTATCTGTTCGGAGCTTAAGAACTTTTCGTTCATTACCACAACAGAAAAATACCCTTTGTTTTCACATAAGAATCTTATGTATTCTATGGCGATATCAAGGATTTTTTGTCTGGTACTGCCGTTGTGTCCTTCGAGCAGAGAGGTAACGCGTGCTTTCCATCTGTCCGCAACCGCAGTTATCACTTCTTGAATAAGCTCGTTTTTGCTTTTGAAATGACGGTAGGGTGCGGCGCAGGAGAGTCCGCAGGATTTTGCCACGTTACGAATGGAAAAGCCTGCCGTTCCGTAAAGATACAATTCTTCCAAAGCGGCGTCAATGAACTTTTCTTTTGTTTCCGGCAGCGCTTTTCT
>JAGCNA010000042.1 GCA_017646185.1 Clostridia bacterium | reverse complement strand
GTAGTAAATATCCAGAAATTCGTCGATCTCCTCATCGGTCAGCTCATAGGAAAAGGACGGGTAAGTCCAGACCTCTATTTTTTCTACAGCCAACATATTAATAACGGGTTTCGAGTTGTAGCGCCAGAACGCAACCCCTGCCGCGGCGAGGCATGCGAGGATACCGCAGGCAATGATGATCTGAGTCGTTTTTTTGTTCATACGTATCACATCCGTTAATCTTTTGAAATGCCGTAATATCCGCCGTCGTAGCCTTCGCGGTAGCCGGTGTTATATCCGTCGGAGTATAGCGTGCCGTCATAAAAATATTCCGGTGTGGTGTAATCGTAATCGTTTGCGGCATCGTTAACGCCGGCTTTGTGCCCTTCCTCATAGCCCTTGTTGTAGCCTTCGGTGTAGGGGTCGCCGTAAACGGAAAAGCCTTCTTCGTATCCTTGAACGAATCCATCGTAATAACCCACGTTATATATGTCCGAAGAGTACTGATAATCGCTCAGATCGGGCAATTCATAGGGAAGCTTTTCGGAAGCCGCCGCTTTGCCTTTTTCGTAGCCTTCGCTATATCCCAGCTTCTGTCCCTTGACGTATGCGGAATCATCGTAATAATTGTAATGAGTCTTTTGGAACGTGCCTACGGTTTCCGTATTGATCTCCTTAAGATAATCCGGATTTATCAAAGCAAGGGTTTTTTCAAAGGAGGGGTAAACGGGTACGGAAACCGTCCTTCGCTCGCTGTTGTTCATATAGCTGTAAAACCGTGCGGAGAAGTTGATATCAACGGTGCCCAGAGGCTTTACATCGTAATCTGCGGGAGAGGAATTTTTAATATCCTCTGCCAGCGCATCGTACAGCTGCTCCATCTTTTCCGCCGAAGGGAACAAAGCAGAGGGGCGGAACGCAAAGTTGTTATAGCTTTTGTCTATCTGTGCAAAGGTGGTTTCGGTGTATGACTTTTTAGCGCCTTCGGAACGGGAGAAATCCTTTAGTGCTTTAAGCATATCCGATCTGGGCTCGCAGTTGAATCTGTAATAACGGGTATAAGAGCCGAATTTGGTGTGTATACGTACCGTCAATGTTACGCGGGCGGTATCGTCCTGACCGTTTGAATCCTCTGTAAGCACCGCGTGATTTCCGCCGAGCCGCACGTTGCCGCCGGTTACAGCCTGCTTTGCGCCTTGGCGGATAATGGTGTTAAGGGCTTTTATCGCCTCTTCGCCTTCTATGCCCGTAAGGTCGTAGCAATCGTACTGGTCTCCGCCTTCTTTGCTTTCATAATAATGAATAGAGGTAAGATCAATGGATTTTATATTGGCATCCTTCGTTGTGCGTTTATCGAAAACAAAGCATCCTGTAAAAATCATCATTATACAGGAAATGAATATTCCCGTGCAGAGAAGGAGCTTTAACCAGCCTCGGAAAGCGTTGCGGAACTCAAATTTTTCAAGTCCGCTTACGATACACCAGGTAATAATACCGAAGGTTACAAATCCGAACAGAAGCCATACGACGTTTTCATCACCCATAGCTTCAAACAAGATACCGCCTACCCAAGCGGAAAATATAGTAATGGGATATTTAATAAATATAATTGCTTTTGCAAAGGATAGAGGCTTGCCTGCGGTTTCTCCTCTTCTGCGAAGATAAAGGAAACGGCTAAGCAATACTATCCCTGCGGATACAACAGTCCAGCCGATCGTCCACAAAAAGGCTTCGTTAAACATGCCATCTTCTTTAAAGGCGATCATATCCAGCAGATAAGATATAGGTGTTATTCCGCCAAGTATATCGTACATTGCGTCGGAAGCCGCAAAGGTGGCGGAAAAGGAATCCACAAAATACCAGAACATACCGAATATCATTGCGGGCGCACCGCAAAAATACACGCCGGTAAGGAGGGAAATAAATCTGTTGCCGCACACCATTACTGCCAGCATACAGAGTGCGTTTACCGAAAAATATGTGCCCAGGCAGGCAAAATAGCCCTTGAACAAAAGCAGTATGTTGTCCCACGCAATGCCGGGAAGCAGCATTATAATGCCCGCTTCGCAAAGGAATCCTGCGGTAAGAGGGAACAGATAGCTCATCCAACCCACAAAGTAGTTGCGCCAGAAAAGCTCTTTACGGCTTACGGGCTGGGAATGGTAAAAATCCAGCTGCCTGCGGGAATTAAGGTAATTAAACACATTGGGTGTGAGTATCGCCACTACGATGGTGGCTATGCATACAAAGACCATTTGTCCGAAAACGGTGTTGCTTACCCGTGCAATGGTCCAGTAATTTTCACGGTTAAGGTTAACCGAGAATATAAGTGCGCCTGCCACGGGAAAGGCAAAGAACAAAACTACAGACCAAAGGGCGGTAAGCCAGTTGAACTGTCTGAACCTTCCGAAAAGACGAGCCCAGAACACTTTAGAAAATAAGCTTTTTAATGTCATAACCCTTAACCTCCGTTTCGCTTATAAATATTTCCTCCAGAGAGAGGGGCAAAAGCTCCGCAAACAAGGGCATTCTCTCCTGAACGGAACGCATAATTTCATCGGAATTACCGCGCACGGTCATGGTGATCAGCGAACCGCGCTGGTCCATCTTCATAATATCCAGTTCGGGGAAATCCTCTCGACGGTATTGTCTTCCGAATGCGGCGTGAAGCTTGTGTATGCCCAATTTCATATCGTCCAGATCCTTGGAAAAGAGTATGCCGCCCTTGTGTAAAAGTCCCACGTGGTCGCATATATCCTCAAGCTCACGGAGATTGTGGGATGCGATAATGGGTGTCATATTCCGTTCCTGCATATCGTTAATAAATATGCTCTTTATGGTCTGGCGTGCAACGGGGTCCAATCCGTCAAAGGCTTCGTCGCAAAAGATATAATCTGCTCCGGAGCAGACCGCAAGTATAAGGGCGGTCTGTCTGCGCATACCCTTGGAAAAAGT
>JAGCNA010000337.1 GCA_017646185.1 Clostridia bacterium | reverse complement strand
TGGAACAACGGCCACGCTCCCGTATGTATCGCCGCCGCAAAGGCAGGCAAGCACGTTCTGTGCGAAAAGCCTATGGCTCGCAGCGCAGATGAAGCAAGAGCCATGGAAAAGGCTGTTAAGGATGCGGGCGTAAGATTTATGCTGGCGGTTCCCGGCAGATTCGGCAACGCAAACTGCTATATCCGTGAGCTTTACGAAAAAGGCGAGCTGGGCGATGTTTACTACGGCAAGACCGCATACGTACGCCGCAGAGGAACTCCCACCGGCTGGTTTACCGATCTTGAGCACGCAGGCGGCGGTCCCGTTTACGATATCGGTATCCACGGTATCGATGCGGCTTGGTATCTTATGGGCACTCCCAAGCCTACCCGTGTAAGCGCTATCGTAAACACCAAGATAGGCGATTACCAGACCAAGGGCGTAACCAAGTGGAAGGGCACTCCTTGCCCCGATAATCAGTTCAACGTAGAAGATTCCGGTATGGGCGTTATCCACTTCGAAAACGGCGCAATGCTTTCTTTTGAAGCTACTTGGGCTATAAACGCACCCGACGGAAGCTCTACCCTGGTTTGCGGAACAAAAGCAGGCGCAACCGTAAGCCCCTTAACCATTTACGGCGAGCGTGAAGGCTATCTTTCCACAGACAGCATTAAGGTTTTGGATAACGACCGTTTCGCTTCCGAAATCGAGCATTTTGCAGATAAAGTGCTTAACGGCGGCGAAGTAAGATATCCTATCGAACAGGCTATCCAGATGCAGGAAATGCTGGATGCTATATATCTTTCCGGTAAAGAAGGCAGAGAGGTTATTATATGAAAACAGCTATAAGCTCTTGGAGCTATCACAGATTATTGGATACCGGCGCTCTTTCTTGGGAAGGCGCTGTTGACCACGCGGCATCTATCGGCGCAACAGGCTTCGAGTGCGTGCTTAACGATCTCGACCCCGAATTTGCTAAGCATATATTTAAATATATAAGAGAAAAAGGGCTTGAAGCTCCCATATACACCACCGGCGCAAACTTCCTTGTTCCCAACCCCGAAGCAGAGGTTGAGCGTGTAAAGAAGCATATCGACGTTGCCGCACAAAACGGCGTTACCATGATGCGCCACGACGTGGCTTGGGGCTTTTACGAAGGCTACGAAGGCGAAAAGACTATCGAAGCCGCAGTAGAGATCATGGCACCCGCCATCCGTGAGGTTGCTTCCTACGGCGAAAGCAAGGGTGTTATAACCTGCAGCGAAAACCACGGCAGACTGTTTCAGGATAGCGACCGTGTCCGCAAGGTATACAGAGCGGTAAACCACAAAAACTACCGTTTCCTTTGCGATATCGGCAATTTCGGCGGAGTTGACGAAAATTGCGCCAACGCAACCGCCGCACTTTCCGATCTCATCTGCCACGTTCACTGCAAGGACAGCTTGTTCAGAAGCGGTATGGATCGCAATCCCGGCGCTTTCTGGGGTCTTACCCGCGGCGGAAACTACCGCCGTGCCACCATCTTCGGTCAGGGCGATAACCCCACCTTCCAGTGCCTTAACGTAATTTGCTCTACCGGATACGACGGATATTTCTCTATCGAGTTCGAGGGTATCGAAGACACTCTCCCCGCTATTCAGGCAGGCCACGATAACCTTGTTAAGATGTTAAAGGAACTTGGTAAATGAAAATAACGGGCGGAGCAGTTTTCTGCTCGGACAAAACCTTAAAAACAAAAGACCTTTGCTTTGAAAACGGTGTTATAACCGAAAACAGCACGGGCGAAGAATTTAACGCCGAAGGCTGTTACGTGCTTCCCGGCTTTATAGATACCCACAACCACGGCGCATTCGGTACGGAGTTTTCTTCTCCCGATCAGGATTTTTCTTCGGGTCTTGATAAGCTTTGCACTCTGGGTGTTACCGCCGTGCTGGCAACTACACGCTCTCTTTTCGAAGAGGAGCTGTACGCCGCGGCACGTAATATAAAAAGACAAAAGGATGAGCGTGTGCTGGGCATTCATATGGAGGGACCTTTCGTAAACCCTGCCCGTATCGGTGCCATGAACAGACAAAAGCTCCGTAATCCCGATATAAACGTAATAAAAAATTTCCAAAAAGAGAGTGGGGGAATGTTAAAGATAGTTTCCCTCGCTCCCGAAACGGAAAATGGGTTCGAAACCGTAAAATATTGCGCCGAAAACGGCATAACCCCTTCTATGGCGCATACGGATGCCACCTTTGAGCAGGCGGCAACGGCTCATTCCCTTGGCGCAACACGGCTCACCCATACGTATAACGGTATGCGCCCCTTCACCCATCGGGACCCCGGTGTGTTGGGCTATGCGCTTACCACCCCCGAAATACAGTGCGAGCTTATCTGCGATCTTTACCACGTTTCCTCCGCCGCAATAAAGGTGGCGGTTAAGTGCAAGGGAACGGATAATATCACTATGATAAGCGATAGCGGCGTGTTTGCGGGACTTGGGGACGGTGAATACGTGGTGGACGGCAGAGTGCGCTACGTAAAAGACGGTCTGTGCCTTGCAGACGATAAAAAGACCATTGCGGGAAGCACCAAAACTCTGTATGACGGAGTAAAAAATATGTTTTCTTTGGGCTTTTCTCCCGCAGAAATAGCCGTTATGGCAAGTATGAATCCTGCCCGCGCCTGCGGAGATACCACCCGCGGCTCTTTGGATACGGGCAAACGGGCAGATATAGTTGTACTTGATAAAAACTTTGATATTACCGCTGTTTTTTACGGCGGCGAAAGGATAGTTTAAAAAATGTCATATTTTTTGGGAATAGATATCGGCGGCACAAAGGTAAAATTAGGTGTCGTTGACAGCGAAAAAAGAGAAATCGTATACGATACCTCGGTGCGCACCCGCGTAACCGCAGGTCAGGACGCTATCGTAGAGGATATTATCGCCGTTTCCAAGGAGATAATGGAAAAATACCCTATCGAGCGTGTAGGCATCGGCTCTGCAGGACGTATCGACCGTGAAAACGGTATCGTTATCACCGCAGGCAACCTTCCTTTTCGCGATCTCCCCTTGGCAAAGCTTATTTCCGATGCTCTGGGTATCCCCGCAATGCTGGATAACGACGGTAACTGTGCTGTTATCGGCGAATATCTTGCAGGTGTTGCGAGAGGGAAAAAAGACGTTGTAATGATCACTGTCGGCACAGGTATCGGCGGCGGTATTATATGTAACGGAAAACTGCTTGTGGGCAAAAACGGCAGAGCAGGGGAATTGGGACATTTTGTAATCAATATTTACGATCCCAAGCCTTGCGCTTGCGGACTTCACGGCTGTTTCGAGCAGTATTGCTCCACCAAGGCGCTTACCGCAAACACTGCAGAGGCTACGGTATTCCATCCCGCATCCATACTTGCGGCTGTGGCAGAAGAGCGCGGCGGCGTTGACGGGCAGACCGCATTTATCGCGGCTGAAAGAGGCTGCCATATAGCACAGCATCTTTTGAACAAATATTTCGAAACCTTTGCCCTCGCTCTGGACAGTATAGTAAAAATCTTTATGCCCGAGCTGGTCATCATCGCAGGGGGCATCACCAACGAAGGAGAAGGCTTCCTTTCCCGCCTCCGTCCCCATCTGCTCCCCGAAGCAGAAGTGGTAATATCACCTCTCAAAGGTGACTGCGGGCTATTCGGAGCAGCCCTCCAATGGCTTCTCTGATTGGAACTGCCTAAACTTCGCAGATCGAAACGCAAAAAATAAATAAACCGAAATAACTAATGCGAGAGATTATAGTTTGTCTCTCGCATTATTGTTTTCTTATTAGGCAGGAATTTGTAAAACAAATTCCATTTTATTTGCGTTTCTAAATGTTTTTACTCGGGGGGCAGTAGAATACTACAGCTCCCCGCTCGTAAAAAGCATTTTCTGCTTTGTTTATACAGCTCCCCGCTTCAATCAGACTTTTAGTTCTACAGACGTTACGTATCAAAAACAATTATACGGTTTTTTGCTCCGCAAAAAACTACCGATTCTCTTCTCTTTTCTCTTTTCTCTCTTCACTAAGAAAAAAGCCCGCATTAAGCGGGATTTTTCTTAAAGATATTTTTCTTTATACATTTCAAACTGCTGTTTGAAATATTCGCTGAACTTTTCTTCGCGGAGGGATTCGTGGATATTGAGGTTGTGGTGTTCCCCATC
>JAGCNA010000336.1 GCA_017646185.1 Clostridia bacterium | reverse complement strand
CATATATATCCTCCTTCGTCTGCATATACACGCAGAACTCTTTTTTATCTCTACATATTGTATACAAAAATTGCGTTTTTGTCAACAGTTTTTTTACAGTTCAATAAGTTCCTTGGGAGAATTTGTAAGATTTTCGCATCCGTTTTCGGTTATAAGCACCATATCCTCGATTCTGCAGCCTCCAAAGCCCTCGATATAGATGCCCGGTTCAACTGTCATAATGTTTCCGGGAACGAAAATATCCGTGCTTCTGGAAGAGAATCTGGGGGATTCGTGTATTTCCAGACCGAGTGAATGTCCCAAAGAGTGGCCGAACTTGCCTTCATAGCCGCAGGCGTTTATATAATCTCTTGCGGCGGCGTCTACGCTTGCACCGTCAACGCCCGCTTTTGCGGCGGCAATACCCCGCTTTTGCGCTTCAAGAACGGTTTCGTAAATATGTTTTGTCTTTTCATCCGCCTTGCCCAAAACCACGGTACGGGTCATATCCGAGCAATAGCCGTTATAACGTGCGCCGAAGTCCATGGTAAGGAATGCGTTTTCAGTAAGAACCGTATCGGAAGGAACGCCGTGAGGAAGAGAGCTGTTTTTGCCGGAAACGGCGATTGTCTCGAAAGCAAAGCCGTCTGCACCGTTTTTGCGCATTGCGTATTCAAGCTCTGCGGCAACCTCTTTTTCGGTTACGCCGGGACGGATAAAATTGAGCACGTGTAAAAACGCCTTATCCGTTATACGCTGTGCTGCGCGGATATTTTCAACCTCGCGGGCGGTCTTTACTCTGCGGAATTCGCCGCAGATATCGCTTACGCCCTCAAATTTAACGGAGGGGAAGAATTCGGAAAGAGCTTTTTCTCTTGCAACGGTGGTACGCTCGCTGTCAAAGCAAACGTTGGTGATTCCCTGTTTTTCGAACATTTCGCCCAGAATTCTGAAGGTGCTTCTGTCAAGCAGATAAAGGTTAACGTCTTCAAACAAAAGTCCGTCTGCCTTTGCACGGGAAGCCGCCTCGAAATAACGGGAATCTATAACCAGCGCAGTTTCTTCCTTACTCACCAGCAAAAAGCCATCTGTAGAGAAAAATCCGCTTATATAGTGCATATTCACTTCATCAAAGAACAGTGCGGCGCCGTATCCCAGCGCAGAGATTTTTTCAAAAACTTTTCTTCCGTTCATGCTTTTACCTCCTTAATGAGCTTGGCTATTTCCTGCTTGGTATAAGAATATTTTCTTCCGCAGAACTGGCAGGTCATTTCGGTATTTTCTTCGCTTTCGTAAATTTCCGTAAGCTCCTTTTTACCCAAAGAAACCAAAGCACGGTCTGTACGCTCGCGGGAGCAGTTACATTCATAGCCGTTTTGAATTTCGTCAAACACATCGTATTCGATACCTTCAAGATATACCGCAAGTATTTCCTCTAAGGATTTTTCTGCCAGCATCTTGGTTATGGGAGGTGCGGAGGATGCGTTTTTCTCCAATATTTCGGTAACCGCAGGGTCTGCAAAGGGCAAAAGCTGTATAAGCGCACCGCCGGAATGAGCGCAGGTACGGTCTCTGTCCACAAGTACGCCCAAAGCGCAAACGGTGGGAACCTGTTCGCTGTTGGCATAATAGGATGCGATATCCTCTGCAACTTCGCCGCTTACTATATTTGCAATACCCACGTAAGGCTCTTCGCCGCCCACGTCACGGAGTACGTACATATTTCCTTTTCCGATACAGCATCCCACGTTAAGCTTTCCATCGGGACGCAAGGGAAGGTCGCAGGCGGGATTTTGAATAAATCCGCGGACGTTGCCCTTCCAATCGGAGGACGCAACAACGCTTCCGCCCTCTCCGTTGCCTTTAAAGCGAAGGGTGAGCATATCCTCTTCCTCGCCCAAAAGAGTGCCCATCATAGAGCAGGCGGTAAGAACTCTGCCCAGCGCCGCGGAGGCGGTAGGTTCGGTGGAATGTATTTTAATTGCTTCGTTAACAATGTCCCTTGTGTCTGCTATCAAGGCGCGGGCGGAACCATCCCGTGTGATAGCGCGTATTACTCTGCTCATTCTTCTTCACCGCAATGCTCATCGTGAAGATGACAGCAGGAGCAATCACCGGTACAGCCGGGGATCTCTTTATCTATACCCTTGCGCTTGTAATAATCCGCAACAGCGGCGCGCACAGCTTCCTCTGCCAAAACGGAGCAGTGAATCTTTACGGGAGGCAGACCGTCCAAAGCCTCTACCACAGCCTTGTTGGAAAGGGTGAGCGCTTCTTCAACGCTTTTACCCT
>JAGCNA010000335.1 GCA_017646185.1 Clostridia bacterium | reverse complement strand
CGAGGAGAGCAAGCCCGAGGAAAGCAAGCCCGAGGAGAGCAAACCCGAGGAGAGCAAACCCGAGGAAAGCAAACCCGAAGAAAAGCCCGAATACGGTTACACCA
Organism: Clostridia bacterium; assembly: GCA_017646185.1. GTDB lineage: Bacteria > Bacillota > Clostridia > Oscillospirales > CAG-382 > SFLA01. Next base: position 7,431 of record JAGCNA010000335.1, on the reverse strand, counting down.
CGGGACAAAAGCACACTGCACTTAAAAACACCGACAGATATTTATATTCCATTCTTAACGCCCAGCAAAAGGAATGGTACCGCAAAATAGACGCAGCCGTAAAAGCTCTTGAAGAAAAGGTGTGTCTGGATACGTCGCTTACGGAAAACAACAATTATTACATTTTCTATATTTATGCCGCAGATAATCCGGAGCTTTTCTATCTGGGTGTCCAGATAGGGGTTGAATACGGCACGGGTAAGGACAGCCTGCTGTTCACTTATTCCGATGGAACCGCCAACTGCGGTCTTGATTACGGCAGTATGACCCCCGAACTCAAACAAAGCATTCTTGCAAAGAAAGCCCGCTTTGATGCAGAGATTCAGCGTATCGTAAGCACTATCCCCGCAGATGCGCCCGACGTTGTTAAAGAAAAGCTTATATACGACCGTATCCTTATAGATTCAAGCTATAAGCAGGGAGCCGTATGGGATGGCACCGCACCCGACCCTTGGAGCGCATACGGTGTAATTATCAACCACACCGGCGTATGTGAATCCTATGCGGAAGCGTTCCACACCCTTTGCTTTATGGTAGGTATAAACTGCGTGGAGGTAGTGGGCACGGGTAACGGCGAAAACCATAAATGGAGCGCAGTACGCCTTGACGGTGAATGGTATATGTGCGATGTCACCTTTGATGATCCCACAAACGGAAAACCCGGTGAAACCCGCCACGAATATTTTAATCTCACCACCGTTCAGATGCAGGCAAAAAAACACGCCGTATTGGATATGTACTGGAAAACTCCCTCCTGCAACGGCACAAAATACAGCTACGAAAATTATTTCGGCAAATAGTAAACATAAAAAGACCTTGATGTTATCAAGGTCTTTTTCCGCATCTCTTGACATCGGGCCTGCTTTATGCTAATATATATACAAGGAAAACAAAGAGAGGAGAATCGGTTATGCGAAACGACGATTGGATAAACCACACAGATGACGTTCCCGAAGAGGTGTTGCGTCAAGCCGCAGAAAAAGATTTTGAAGAAGAAAGTCTTGATATCAGCCGCAAGCACGGCGGTTATAAATGGTGGATGTATAAAAAATTCAAGCATCCCGTAACAACCACCATCGGCGTGCCGCTTCTGTGCCTCATCTTTCTTACCGTTTTTTTCTGGCCATATATAAAAGAATGGGCGGCAGAGCTGTTTGAAAAGATTGCCGCAATGTTTTAAAACCCGCAGAGGCTTTTTGCAATAAGAATTCCGCTTTATGTTTTATGAAACAGTGAGGTGCTTATATGAAAAAAAGACCTGATGAAGGAGTAAAAAAACCCATAAAACGCAGTGCATTGCGGGCAAAGCTGGGTATGTGGTATTACAGCGGTCTGCGCCGTCTTTATTGGCTTACCCACAGAAAAATGTTTGCTAAAACAAAAAAAGAATATTTCGGCGAAATACAGTTTTCCCACAAAACACCCTTGCTCCGCAAACTGCGGGACGTGGATATGCAGTATCAATATAACAAAATAGTAAATCTTAAGATAGCCGTAAAACAGCTTGACGGAATAGTTTTGCGCCCCGGCGAAGTGTTCAGCTATTGGTATCTTATCGGAAACACCACCCGTAAGAAAGGGTATATAGATGGAATGGTGCTTAAAAACGGCACCTTCGGATACGGTGTGGGCGGCGGACTTTGCCAGATGTCCAACCTTATTTATTGGATGACTATACATACACCCCTTACGGTTATCGAGCGGCACCGCCACGGTTATGATGTTTTTCCCGATTCCAAGCGTACACAGCCCTTCGGCAGCGGCGCTACCTGCTATTATCCCCACGGTGATTTGATGATCCGCAACGATACCGACCGTCCCTTCCAGCTTTGCGTCCGTGTGGGAAGCGAATATCTGGAAGGCGAATGGCGTGCCGTTGGCGAACCGGTATTTTCCTACGAGGTGGTTGAAAAGGACCACGAAGTAAGAAGCGAATATTGGGGCGGATATTCACGCCACAACAAGCTGTTCCGACGTGTTTACGATAAAACAGGCGTTTTCCTGCGGGAGGAGTTTATTGTCCAAAATGATGCGATAATGATGTACCCGCCGTTTTTAAGCGATACGTATACAGAAACATTTTAAAACTGATTTTTTAAAAGACTTTACTCGTAAAGTAAGGTCTTTTTGACCATTATTTTCTTGTTGTATTCGGTTGACTTGAAAAGCGAATGGGTGTATAATATTTAATGGAATTTTGGCGAAAAAGCTTGATATATAACCAAAAGAAAGGAAACATGCAATATGAAAAAGCTTTACGGCGGTATTGTAAAAAGCAAGGTGCTTGTAATAATACTGTTTTTAATTGCATTTGCCGTATGTATGGTCTGCAGTCGGATGGTTGCAGTCAATTATGATATAAACGATTATTTGCCGTCGGATACGAAGTCCACTGTATCTATCGAACTGCTGGAAACCGAGTTTTCCGGTGGAATTCCCAACGCCAGAGTAATGGTTACAAACGTTACCGTGCCTCAGGCACTGGAATATAAAGCCCGTATCGCAGAGATCGACGGTATCACTGCCATTACCTGGCTTGATGATTCTGTGGACATAACCATACCTTTGGTTACATACGACCAAAAGACGGTGGAAACCTATTATAAGGACGGTTCGGCAGTTTTTACCGTAACCGTTCACGAGGATAAGCGTCTTGAAGCCGTTGAGGCAATGCGTGAGATCATAGGGGATGATAACGCAATGACAGGCACTGCCGTGTCTACGGCAGAATCCATAGCCAACACGGTTAAGGAAGTTTTAAAGGTTACCGCTATTGCCGTTATTTTTGCTCTTATCGTATTATTGCTCACCACCACCTCTTGGCTTGAACCGCTGGTAGTTTTGTGTGGAATCGGCGTGGCGGTAATACTTAACAACGGCACAAATCTTCTGTTTGGCGAAGTTTCTTTTGTTACAAACGCGGCGGGAAGCGTTTTACAGCTTGCCGTATCCTTGGATTATTCCGTATTCCTTTTACACCGCTTTAACGAATGTCGGGAAAATAATCCCGATGCGAAATCAGCAATGGTGGAAGCTTTATGTAAATCCACCTCCTCCATACTTTCCAGCGGATTAACAACGGTTATCGGCTTTTTGGCATTGGTTTTAATGCAGTTCCGTATCGGCGCAGACCTTGGTATCGCATTGGCAAAGGGTATTGGCATAAGCCTTATTACTGTTTTTGTGTTTACTCCCTGCCTCATACTGGTTGTTTACAAGCTTTTGGATAAAACCCGTCACAAAAAGCTTATGCCCTCCTTCAAATGGTTCGGAAAAGGTGTGCTTAAGGCGGCAATTCCCTTGGTGTGCGTATTTGTTCTTGTGGTAGCTCCCGCATATCTGGCATCAAACGCAAACAGCTATCTTTACGGTTCATCAAAAATATTCGGCGAAGACACCGAATACGGAAGAAACACTGCGGCAATAGAAGAAATATTCGGCAAAAACGATACTTATGTTCTTATGGTTCCCGTTGGGTCCACTCCCACGGAAAAGGCGCTTTCCGATGAACTTCACACCCTTCCCGAAATAACCGATATAATTTCCTATGTGGATACGGTGGGCGCGGAAATCCCCCCCGCGTATCTGGACGATGCAACCCTATCACAGCTCCGAAGCGAAAATTACAGCCGTATGGTGCTTTCGGTTTCCGTTCCCGCAGAAAGCAGCCAAACCTTTGAGCTGGTAGAAAACATACGCACCATCGCAGAAAAATATTATCCCGGCACGTCTTATCTTGCAGGCGGCGGTGTAAGCACCTATGACCTTAAGCAGACGGTTACCGAAGATATGGTAAAGGTAAATCTTATAGCCATAGGCGCCGTATTTATAGTATTGCTTATTTCTATGCGTTCTCTGTTCTTACCCGTTTTGTTGGTTTTAAGTATAGAAACCGCAGTGTGGCTTAATCTTACAGTACCCTATTTTACAGATGAGCCGGTGTTCTACCTTGCGTATCTTATTATAAGCTCCGTTCAGTTGGGAGCAACCGTTGACTACGCTATACTTATGACAGAGCGTTACCGCGAAAACCGTGCGGTTTTAAACAAAAAGCAAGCTGTTGTGCAAACAGTGTCCGATGTTTTTGTTTCCATACTTACCTCGGGCAGCGTGCTTACGGTTGTAGGCTTCCTTATGGGAGCGTTATCCTCCAACCAATTGTTGGCACAGTTGGGCGTTTTCTTGGGCAGAGGCGCTTTGTTCTCTCTTGTAATAGTTCTTGCGGTATTGCCGGGACTTTTATATTTGAGCGATAAAATAATAATTCGTAAAAAGAATACGGCAGAATACAGAAAGGCGGATTTTCAATGAAGATAACAAAACGAATAATATCTTTTTTGATAGTTGCTTTGTTGGTTGCGGCAACACTTCCCGTGTCTGCATTTGCAGACCAAGCAAACACACCCAAAGAAGAAGTTGTATATGTAAACCTTAACGCCGACGGAAGCGTAAAAGAAATATACGTAGTAAATATATTTGAACTGGATGCCGACGGAAAGGTTATTGATTACGGCGAATACGAAAGCTTGCGTAATATGACCGCCACCGATGAGATCGGTTATTCCGGCAACAAGATCACGGTGGATGCCAAAGCAGGAAAGCTTTATTACGAAGGAAAGCTTAAAAGCAACGTTATTCCGTGGAACATATCCATACGCTATTATATGGACGGTACGGAATACACCGCTAAGGACATCGCAGGTAAAAGCGGCGATCTTAAGATAACTCTTACCATAACCAAAAACGAAGAATGCGAAGGCAACTTCTTTGAAGGCTATGCTTTGCAAACCACTCTTTCTCTTGATACCGAAAAATGCACGGATATCAAGACAGAAAACGCAACGGTTGCAAACGTAGGCAAAAACAAGCAGCTTACATACACCGTACTTCCCGGAAAAGGTGCGGATATAGAAATTACCGCCAAGGTAAAGGATTTCCGTATGGGCGGCATATCCTTAAACGGTGTCCGACTCAAGCTCAATATAGAAATAGGCGAGGATAAGATAGATTCCGTTATAAGTCAGGTAATAGGCTCTATCGGCAATTTGGATGGCGATTCTATTATGCAGCTCGTTACCGGCGCGGAACAGCTTCACGATGCCACCACCACACTTAAGGACAACGTGGGCGCTCTTCACGCAGGGGTAGGCTCTTTGACCAACGGAATGGGAACCCTTAACAGCGGGCTTGCTACCTTGGACGGAAAGACAAAGGAGCTTATGGACGGTGCATATTCTGTGTTCAAGGCGCTTTGTCAGGTAGCCCAGACCACCCTTAACCAATCTCTTTCGGAAAACGGTATGGCAACCGTTACGCTCACTCCCGAAAATTATCAAAAGGTAGTGGCAGACGTTCTTAAAAAGCTGGATAAAGATAACGTTTACGATATAGCATATAAAAAAGCTTTGCAGCAGGTTACCGAACAGGTAGAAGCCCGCGCAAACGAGCTTTACGCAGGTTATATCGAATCTATTGCGGATTCGGTATACGAAACCTATATCCGTTCTCAGGCGGACAGTATTTACAAAACTTTCGTTACACAGGAAATAACCCGTCAGCTTGTTGCCAACGGATTTTCCAAAGAATACGTGGAAAGCTATCTGCTCACCGATTCGGGTAAGACATCCATAAACTACACTGTTAATCAGCTTACCGCAGAGCAAAAAGAACAAATTCTTATAGGCGCACTTGCAACCCTTACCGATGATCAAAAGGCCCAGATAAGAGCAGGCGCCGTCGCATCCCTTACAGAAGACCAGAAAAAACAGATAAAGCAGGGTTATATAGACCAGACCATGAAGAGCGAGGAAATAACCAAGCAGATAAACGCAGCGGTTTCTTCCGCAGTTTCTTCCGCGGTAAAGGGAGTTACCGAGCTTAAAGGACAGCTTGATAACTACAGCCTGTTTTATGAAGGACTTAAAAGCTATACCGACGGAGTAGGCGAAGCGGCAAACGGTGCGGCGACCATAAAAATAAATATGGATACTCTTTATGCCAACGTAGGCAAGCTTAATACGGGCGTAGGCGATCTTAACGATGCCACCGGCAAGCTTAACGAAGGTGTTTCGGGTATTGTGGGAGGCAACACCGATGAGGAAACGGGCGAAGAAAAAGACGAAGATGTTTCCGCAAGCATTAAGGATACCGTTAAAGAGCAGATAGATAATATTATCGGCTCTATTTCCGGCGGAAATACAGAAATCGGTTCTTTCGTTTCCCAAGAAAACGAAAACGTCAATGCAGTTCAGTTTGTAATCAAGGCAGAAGGCGTAAACATACTTCCTCCCACTGTAGACTCAACCACGACAGAGGTAAAGCTTACCTTCTGGCAAAAACTCCTTCGTCTGTTCGGCTTATATTAATAAGAATTTTTAAACGGGTTATCGTATTTTTCGATAACCCGTTGATTATTTATAAGAATATGTGTTATAATTATTTATTACGTTACAGGGAAGTGTTTTTATGAAAATATCCGAATTGTTAAAGAAAGACACCTTGTCTATTTCTTTCGAGGTTTTTCCGCCCAAAACGGAAAGCTCTTTTGATACGGTAAAGGTTGCCACAGAGGAAATAGCAAAGCTGCGCCCCTCTTTTATGAGCGTAACCTACGGTGCGGGAGGCGGAACAAGCAAATATACTCTCGATATTGCAAAAAACATAAAAGCTCTTTACGGTGTGCCCACCTTGGCACATCTTACCTGCGTTTCCTCCACCAAAGAAACGGTAAAAGAAAAGATCGCTCAGATAAAAGAAGCGGGAATACAAAACGTAATGGCGCTCCGCGGTGATATTCCTTCCCATCTCGAGCAAGCAGACAGAAGCGGGTGGGCATATAAGCACGCCACCCAGCTTATATACGATCTTAAATGCGCAGACAGAGATTTCTGTATCGGCGCCGCCTGCTATCCCGAAATACATCCGGAAAGCGCAAACCGGAAAGAGGATATAAAATACTTAAAAGAAAAGGTGGAAGCAGGGGCGGAATTCCTTACCACCCAAATGTTTTTTGATAACAATCTGCTGTACAACTTTTTATATAAAATACGGGAAGCAGGCATCACCGTGCCGGTTATCCCCGGCGTAATGCCCATTACCAACGCAAATCAGGTAGAAAGGGCGGTAAAGCTTTCCGGATCTTTTGTTCCCCAAAGATTCAAAAGCATTGTGGATAAATTCGGGCACGACCCTGCGGCTATGAAGCAGGCGGGTATCGCCTATGCCACCGACCAGATAATAGACCTGTATGCAAACGGCATAACCAACGTTCACGTTTATTCAATGAACAAGCCGGACGTAGCAGAGAAGATACAAAGCAATTTATCGGATATTTTAGGTAAATAATATGGATTTTAAATCATTTTTAAAAAACAATACGGTGTTTCTGGACGG
>JAGCNA010000334.1 GCA_017646185.1 Clostridia bacterium | reverse complement strand
GAAGCCGCAATTGCGCTTAAATTAAATGAAAAAATCAACAACAATACAATAAAAACTGCCGAAATTTTCCTCATAAAACTATCTCCTTTTCCTATAATTTACTATATTGTACATCAAAACTCGTCATAAATCAATATTTTATTGTACAAAATACATAATAAATCGTTTTAAACTAAAATGAGATGTTTTTTATAAAGCTTTGATTAAAATCATCGTTTCCGCCGAGCGGCACCGTTATGGCTTTGGCGGCTGTGTTTTCCGCTTCGGTGCAGACAGAATCATCAAACAGCATTGCCGTTGCACCCGATAACGCACCGTTGCCGATAAAACGTATCCTTTGCTTTAATTCTTTGGGAAAAAGTCCGATATTAACGGCGCTTTGCGGGTCGATCTTTGTTCCGAATGCGCCGGCAATATACAAGGCTTTAATATCGCTTGCATCCGTTTCCGTACGGGAAAGCATACATTCTATACCTGCCGCCACAGCGGATTTCGCAAGCTGAAAAGCACGGATATCTTTATCCTCCAAGCAAAGATTTTTTCCTTTTGCTTTTATAACGAGAGGACGCAAAACATTACCTTCGGTATCTATATACTTTTCCTCCAGAAAAGCATTTACCCCGTCTATAAGTCCCGAACCGCAGATGCCCACGGCAGGAAGGTTTCCGATAGTATGAGAATATATTTCCCCATCCTCTGCCCAGACACGGTGTACGGCGCCCTCCACACCCGAACATCCGCAGGATATCTCGCCGCCCTCAAAGGCGGGACCTGCGGCGACAGAGGTTACGTAAAGACTGCCGTCTTTATACAAAGCGATCTCACCGTTGGTGCCCATATCGCAAAGCAGTGCGGTTTCGTTTTTACAAAGCATACCCGAGGCAAGCAATGCGGAAACGGTATCTCCTCCCACAAAGGCGGAAACACAAGGGGTGATATATGTTTTTATACCCAGAAAATCTGTCCATTCCCCGAACAAGCAGTCCGCTTCAAAGGGAGAACGGGAGATGGAAAGGGGGTCTTTGCCCGTAAGGAGGTACAGCATTGCTGTGTTGCCCGTTATTACCATACGGTCAATATCGGTATTATGTATACCTGCAAAGCCGCACGCAGAGGTCAAAAGGTGTGATATGCATTCGTTTATAATTTCTTTAAGCTTTTTCCTTTCCCCGTTAAGAGAATGGGAAATTCTGCCGATAACATCTGCAGAAAACGCACGTTGAGGGTTAACCGCAGACAATTCGCCCACACACTCCCCGCAGGAAGAATAAAGCTTTAAAACCACTGTGGTGGTGCCCACGTCCACCGCCGCGCCGTATTTAAAGCGGGCGCTTACCCGATGAGTTGAAGTGGAATCCGAAAGGATGCTGAATTTTCCGCCCGAAGGAATGTGTACCGTTGCGTCACCGTAAAGACGGGTTTTGCACGCAAGGAAGGTTCCTTCACCCGCATAGGCGGGAGACAGTTGCCCCTCTCCTTTTACGGCGCATTTTCCGCATTTGCCGTTGCCGCCGCAGGGGGATTCAAGATATATCCCCTGCTCTTTCAAAAGCTCGCTTAAAAGAGGCGTTCCTTCAAAGGTTATATGCTTTACAGTATTATCTTGTATAACCGTAAGTACAGACATTTTATTCATCCTTCGGCAGACGTTTTAAAAATCTTAAGGTTATGGGTAGAGACACTAAGGCTGTGATAAAATATGCTATGGGTTGGGAAAGCTGAATTCCCAACACGCCGAGAAAGCGAGGGAGTATTAAGCAGAGAGGTATGAACACCAGACCGCTTTGCAGGCAGGAAAGCACCAGCGCAGGCACGCTTTTGCCGATACTCTGGAAAAGCATT
>JAGCNA010000333.1 GCA_017646185.1 Clostridia bacterium | reverse complement strand
TCCAACAACTCCGCAAACCGCGGCACTCCCGATGTTCCTATGTTTATTCCCGATGTAAACACCGATCACACTCAGGGTATAGAGGCGCAGAAAAAGCGTCTGGGCACCAAGAGAGGATTTATCGCAGTTAAGCCCAACTGCTCTATCCAGACCTATGTTCCCGCCCTCACTCCCCTGCTTGACTGCGGTATCGAGTTTATCAACGTAAGCACTTATCAGGCAGTTTCCGGCGCAGGAAAGACACTTGAAAGCTTCGAAGGTATTTTGGATAACATTATCCCTTATATCGGCGGCGAAGAAGAAAAAAGCGAAAAAGAGCCTCTTAAGGTTTGGGGCAAGGTAGAAGACGGCGTTATCGTAAATGCAGATAAGCCCGTTATTTCCGCTCAGTGCGTACGTGTTCCCGTTTCTGACGGACATTTGGCAACCGTTTCCGTTAAGTTTACAAATCCTCCCACAGAGGAACAAATGCTTGAAGCCTGGAAAAACTTCAAGGGCGAACCCCAAAGATTGGAGCTTCCCTCCGCACCCAAGCAGTTTATTACCTACTTTGAAGAGGAAAACCGTCCCCAGACCGGTGTTGACCGTAACACCGAAGGCGGTATGGGTATTTGTGTAGGCAGACTCCGCAAGGACACCATATTTGATTACAAGTTCGTGTGCCTTTCCCACAACACCCTCCGCGGTGCTGCAGGCGGCGGATTGCTTACCGCAGAATTCCTTTACGCAAAGGGACTTCTTGATTAAAAAATGAAGTTAAAGACGTTTATTATAATGCTTGCTTTAGTTTCTCTTTTGCTCTCCGCCTGCGTACCCGATAACGGCAGAAGCCATATTCTGCGGGACGATGGGGCGATGGAGCAGATCATAGAGGAGCTGGGTGTTTCCGATACCGAAAAGCTGGTGGTTAAAAAGCCCTATAACCGTGCCTTGGATTGCGACGTGTATCTGGTATACGTTACCGAGGACGGAAAAATACGGGAATATACCTACGAATTTTACGGAAACTTAAGCGAATACGATTATGCGGTGAATTATTACAACACCGAAAGCGTTATGGAATTATACAAGCTGGTTTCCCAAAGGGAGGACGCCTGTATGGTGGGCGTGGTTAATCTCACCGTGGATTTCGAAAGCATTGATTCCCTCGAAACGCAGTTTTCGGATAAGCATTATACAAAGCAAGGATACGAAATAATAAAGTAATCTCGTTTTTACCCCGATAAAAAAGTGCTGTCAGTTAATGACAGCACTTTTTGTTTTGTTATTTTTCTTCGCCGTTAATAAAAGCAAATCTGCAATCAACACACGCCTTGTCTGCATAGCAACCATCAAATTGCGTAAGTTCTTTTCCGCATTTGGGACAAATTTTCAAACTTTTATTGTTCTTTTCAAATTCAAACCAACCGCCGATAGGATTGCGCAGCAAATAGTAAACGGGTTTATCAACTTTTAATTCCAGTTCGCTGCGGATATCCAATCCCCTTTGGTTTAACCGGGAATCGAAATCTGTAATTTGTCTTTTTGTAAACCTATCCGATAAGCTGTCAAACCATAAATCCAATACTGCCTGATATGTTTTCTGAAAGTTGAGGATTGAATAATGCTCTTTTTCTTCATATAAACAAGGAACCTTGTATAAAGGTATCTCTTTGCCGCAATCACCGCATATTACGGGAGAGGAAGACATATAAGGCTCCACTGCCAGAATGTAACTGCTGTGTTTTAAACAATGACAGCTATCGCTTGCCATTGTATCATCGCATACAATTTTTATTTCTATATCAAAGTTCTCTGTTTCCTTGACAATGTATTGATTATAGTATTTGGGATTCAGAGATTCGTCATCCGTAGTAACAACATTGGCAACGTATGTTTGATCGTGCTTTTCGATACTCCATCCTTCGGAAATTTGCCCGTTTTTATAAAGCATGGCTAAAACTCCGTCTATGGTATCCGGCATATCTTCTGAATAAGCTATACGCGGTTTGAATATAATCTTTGCTACTTTGTACATTTCGGCTCCTCCTTAAGTTACTTTAACAATAATTACAATTCTTTTAGCAAACTGCTTTTCATTTTTTCAAGTTCAAGGGGAGAAGGACGGTTTTCCGGCGCGTACATTTTTTCCATGGGATACCACCAAACGGGGCCCTTGCCGTTGTTGCCGTAATTTTCCAGATCACCCTTTACTCTGGGAAACAGATGCCAATGAAGATGTGACTCTCCGTTGCCCAATAATTCGCAGTTCATTTTCTCTGCCCCAAAAGCATTCGCCACAGCATGTGTCACTATGGACATTTCTTCTAAAAATTTCATTTTTTCACAGTGTTCCAAATGAAACAACTCTGTAACGTGCTTTTTGCATAAAAACAAAGTGTAGCCTTTAAAATGCTGGTTATCTCCAATAACCACATACCCTGTTTCCAATTCTTTGACAAACCACGGGTTTTCGTCGGCTTTGATCATATTTATTCTTTCACAAATCATGCACATATCTTTACCTCACAAAGCAACGGGTATATTGATTATATAACATATATTCAGCAAAAAAGCAAGTATATAACCACCCCTAAAAAACGCCCCAAGATGTCTTACGGCTTCTTGGGGCAGTGTTTTATATTCTTTCTATAACTATATCGTCCGTATTGAGATTTATGGGAGGGCGGGGTTTTATTTTAAGCAGGTCTAATTTATATTTGCGGCAGATGCTGTCAAAGGACACCTTGCCCTTATACAGACAATAGCATTTATCAAAATCCCCGTTGGAGTGGACGCAGTTTAAGCATTGTTTTTCGACAGAAGCAGACATTTTTCTCACCTCTTTTATAGTATACGACCGGACAAAGGATTTGTCAAGTATGAAGGGTTAAAAGTGCCATCAAAGCTCCCAT
>JAGCNA010000332.1 GCA_017646185.1 Clostridia bacterium | reverse complement strand
GAGGACTTTCGGTAGTTTTTTGCGTTACGCAAAAAACCGCCTAATCATTTTCGAAAACTCTCGTCTGTAGAACTGAAAGTCTGATTGAAGCGGGAAACTGTATAAACAAAGCAGAAAACGTCTTTTAGACGTGTGGAGCTGTAGTGTTCTACTGCCCACCGGCTAAAAGCGTTTAGAAACGCAAAATAAAAAGGAATTTGTTTTCAAATTCCTACCTAATAAAAAAACAAAAATGCGAGAGATAAACTACAATCTCTCGCATTTCTTATTACGTTTTATTTGTTTTTGCGTTTCGTTGTGCGAAGTTTAGACAGTTTCAATTCTCGGAACCTGCGAGGGCGAAGAGGTAGTCGTTACTACCCGGAAAGTTTACCGTAAACTTCTTCACACTTACACCGTTAACCTTTGTGTTAAGTCTTTCTCCGTCGGAAACAGAAAAGTTTGCGAAATCGGAAAGACCCTTACCCGTATATTTGGAGTATGCTTCCTTGCGCACCCAAACCTTGGCAAACGCCACGGCGTCACCATCGTTATCACGAACGTATTCCGCCTCTTCTTCGGTAAAGAAACGCTCTGCGATAGCAAGATAATCTATTTTTTCGTTGTTTTTAAGTCTGCCCAGATACTCTCCGTCAATACCAACGGGTTTATCCGAGAAAACAACAACCATTACAGCGCCCGTGGTGGTAACGGACACGTATTTTTTGTCTATACCTTTAACAGAGGGCTTGCCCCGTTTGCCGTAAATAACCTCAACCTCGGGGTTGCCGAAATGCTCTCTGGCTTTTTCGGTCACCAGCGCGTGGCGCTGTTCTCTGTCTGCGATATTATCAAGTACGTAAGTTTTAATAGCCATATCTTATTCCTCCGCGGGGGTAGTGTTTGTATTTTCGGTGGTTACATCAGCGTTTTCGGCGGTTTCTTGAGGTGTGTTTTCTTCAGAATTCTCGTCTTGCTTTACTACAGCAAAGCGGGATATCTTTGCATCCTCGCCGGTACGCATAACGATAACGCCTGCCGCAGGTCTGCCGTAAACGGGAATTTCGTTAACCGCAGTACGTATTATCACGCCGGAATCGGTTATCAGCATCACATCGTCGGTTTCGGAAACCATCTTAATTCCGCACAGCTTACCTGTCTTTTCGGTAATACGGTGGCATATCATACCCTTACCGCCGCGCTTCTGCACGGGATATTCGGAAGGCGCAGTACGCTTACCGAAGCCGCTCTCCGTAACGGTGATAAGCACCTTGCCATCGTCTTCTTCAGGTATAACTGCGGCACCGACAACGTAATCGTCATCTGCCAGAGTAACAGCCTTAACACCACGGGCTAGTCTGCCCATACAGCGTATATCGTTTTCGTTAAAGCGTATGCCCAGACCCTTTGAGGTAGCGCATATAATATCATCGTTGCCGTTGGTAAGCATAACGTACAGCAGTGCGTCACCCTCGTCAAGGTTGATAGCGTATATACCCGTAGTACGGCGGGTGTGGTAATCCATAAGATTAACACGCTTAATAACGCCGTTTTTGGTAAGCAAAACAATATATTTATCGTCCGTAAAGCCTGCCACGGGGATAATAGCGGTAATTTTCTCTTTTTCGTCAAGAGAAAGCACGTTTACAAGGTTTGTACCCTTTGCGGTACGGGATGCTTCGGGCACCTCGTAGCACTTTTTAAAGTATATCTTTCCCTTATCCGAGAAGAAGAGCAGGAAATCGTGGGAATGGGATATAATAACGTCTTCCACAAAGTCCTCTTCCTTTGTTGCCATTGCGGTAATACCCTTACCGCCTCTGCGCTGGGAAGAATATGTGTCGGAGGGCAGACGTTTTACGTATCCATCGTGGGTAGCGGTAATAACGCAGTACTCACGCTGAATAAGGTCTTCAATGAGAATATCGTTTTCCGCTTCCTCAATGGCGGTTCTTCTTTCGTCGCCGAAACGGTTAGCGATATCGTCCATCTCGTCCTTTATGATCTGCTTTATCTTGTTATCATCTGCAAGAATTCCGCGGAGCTCGTCAATAGTAGCGTACAAAGCGGCAAGACGTTCTTCTATCTTCTTTCTTTCCATACCGGAAAGACGGCCCAAAGGCATTTCCACAATAGCCTGCGCCTGCACTTCGGAAAGACCGAAACGGGCGATCAGCTTTTCCTTCGCATCGGGAATAGAAGCGGAAGAACGGATAATATTAATAACCTCGTCAATATTATCGATAGCTATCTTGTAGCCTTCATAAAGGTG
>JAGCNA010000331.1 GCA_017646185.1 Clostridia bacterium | reverse complement strand
GCTTTCCGCCTCTATCAAGAATACGGTTAAAAGCCGCCTCAACGCCGTCATAAATTTTAATAACCGGCTCAAGCTCGTCGGTAAGCTCGTATTTGTTAAAGGCTGCTCTCTCCTGCTCGGTCAGTCCGTAATGCCGTACTGCTGTGCCGACGGTTATGCGAAGCAGCTTTTCCCCTTCTTTTACGTCGATTTCTCTGCCGCTGTCCCTTAACGCCTGCGCAAGTGCCGCCGCCGTGTGAGGGTAGCTATCAAACAAAGTGCCGTCGAAATCCCAAATAAAATTATCGTATTTTTCAGTCATTATCATGGAAATACCTGTAATTCATCTGCTTTCTCAGGTTGTAATACTTTTGAAGCTCTTCGGGAAGCTCGTACATGGAGTAAAGGTTTCCTTCGGTATCTGCGGCAACGTAATCGTTTGCGGCAGGGAAGGTGTTGCGCTGTGCGTACAGAAAATCGTAATATTCGTCGGTCTTAACATCCATGCGGTGCATAACGTACGCCATCAAAAGCTCGTAGTTAAGCCACTCAACGTCCTGCTCGCCCATATCAAAGTTTGCTACCATAAGACATTCCGTATCGTATTTACGGTAGGTATCCAGTATATTATCGCCGGTGTTAAAGTAGGGGAGGGTGAAAATACGCTCGTATTCTCCGTCTTTATCGTGGTCGGTAATGGATTTAAGGTTGGGCAGATGGTCGCCGTAGAATATGATTACGGTGTTTTCCTCCAGATTGGAGATGTAATTATACAGCTTACCAAGCTGTCTGTCCGCATCGTAAAGTCCTTGCGCATAGCAACGGATCGAGCCCTTCATATATGCGGAATAATCCGCAGGGGTCTTGGTAACCTTTACGGTGTAATTATCGCGAATTACGGTGCCTTCGCTGTCTTTATCAATATATTTTCCTTCGTAATAAGAGCCGTGAAGCTGACCCGTGTTGATCATTACGAAATAATTTTCGTTTTCTTTCCACTCGTCGCCTTCAACAAATTTAATTATCTGGTCTGCCAGATAATCATCGGAGGGTCTGCCTGCCAGCTTTCTTACTCCTTTAAGCTCGTGACGGAAGTCGGTGTCGTTAATGCCAAAGAAGGGGTATACCTTCGTTCTGTCAAAGAGAGAATCCTCCCAAGCGGTAATTATCTTGCTGTAGTAATCATTTTCTCCCAAAATATCAAAGAAATTGGGGGTTCCTTCAAAATTCTCGCTGTCATACATCTGGGTATAGGGCACAAATCCGGGGGAATATACCGCAAGGTTGCTTCCCGTAAACACCTCAAACTCCGAATTGGCGCTCAGTCCGCCGAACACGGGGGAGATCATTTTGAACACATGTCCTTCCTTTGAAAGCTTTTCGTAATTGGGGGTAAGCTCGGTTCCCGTGGGAGTTTCAAACTCAAATTCCCCAAGCTGGTCTATATCCCAGAAGGATTCGGAAAATACCATTATAACGTTGCAATCGCCCCAAGTGTCCTTGTACTTGTCCTGCGCCTGCTCTACCGCATCTGCCAGCACTTGGTCAAGATATTCGGGGTCGTATCCCTTGGGCTCAAAAATTCTGCTTTCAACAGCTTGTCCGTACATACCGGAAATAACGCCGTATCTCAAATAATATTTAAGGCTGGTTGTGGGGTAATCGGAATCCCGTTCGTCGTATTTATAAAAGGTGTTGAGCGTAAATGTGTTAAGAGGCTCAATAGGAGCGATAATAAGGAACAGCAAAAGCAGTGCCGTGCCGCCTACCGCAATTCCGTGCCATTTGTATTTAATACGGAACCGAAGCAGTATTCCGCCGATAATTATTGCCGCCGCAACAAGACCGAACTTCCACAGCTCATCTGAAACCTGCTTGAACAGATCGATAATAGAAACCTCTGCCACAAGATCGTTTATCGTTCCCGCGCTGCGGAAAAAGTTTATATCCGAAAAATACACGGGGTTATCCGACATCTGCACCTTAATATACTGCACCGCCGAAAAAACAAAGGCAATTACGGATACAACAGCGTTTGAAGCGATAGAGCTGGTGGTGATGCAGGTGAACAGTGCATTGAACAGCACCACGAGAATATAAGAGAAAAAGTAACCGGATTTAAACTGTGTATCGGTTATGGACGTGGTGTTTAAAAAGAAATTGTTTATGCACAGATTAATTATGCAGGGAACTGCAAGAAAATGAAACACATATTTTATCGCCGTAAACCACTTGGATCCAAAGAATTTCTTTGCTATGTCCTTTGCGGTTTTAAGCATTTCTTGCGGTGTTTTTCTTTGCTCGGTGTTCATTGTTTACCTCACTTCGGTTCATAGAAAAAATAACAGACGCCCCTTTTTTATCAGGGGCGTCAAACACAGTTAAATTAACCCTTAACGAGCTTTTCGATTTCGGAAGCGAAATCGTCTTCTCTCTTTTCAATGCCTTCGCCCTTTTCGTACTTAACGAAGGAAACAACCTTGATAGCGCCGCCGAGTTCCTTTGCGGTGTTGTCGGTGTACTGCTGAACGGTCATGTTCTCTTCCTTAACGTACTGCTGGTGAACGAGACAGTTGGTATCGTAATACTTTTCAATTCTGCCGGTAACCATCTTTTCGATGATCTGCTCGGGCTTGTTAGCAAGCTTGGGATCGTTCTTGATCTGAGCAAGAAGGATATCCTTTTCGCCCTGGATAACGCTTTCGGGAACGCAGCACTTGCAAACGTAGAGGGGGTTCATAGCAGCGATCTGCATACATACGTTCTTTGCGTAGTCTGCAAAGCCTTCGGTGTTTTCAACGCCGCCTTCTACTTCGAACTTAGCAACAACACCTGCGGATCCGCCGCCGTGGATGTAAGTTCCGGTAACGCCTTCGATAACCTCGAAGCGACGGATAGACATATTTTCACCGATAGTGAAGATTTCCTGCTTGAGTTCGTCTTCAACGGTGGTTTCCTTGCCTGCGAACTTGGTTGCAAGAAGAGCTGCAACGTCTGCGGGCTTGGTTTCTACGATAGTAACGAGAATACCGTGTACGAATTCCTTGAAAGAAGCGTTCTTTGCAACGAAGTCGGTTTCGGTGTTAACTTCAATAATAGCGGTGCAGCCGTTAGCGGTGTAAACGTCAACGATACCGTCTGCAGCAACTCTGTCTGCCTTCTTAGCGGCAACAGCCAGGCCCTTCTCACGAAGGATCTTTATAGCTTCATCAAAATCGCCGTTAGCGGTAACAAGTGCCTTTTTGCACTCCATCATACCGCAACCGGTCTTTTTACGAAGCTCCATAACAACTTTTGCGGAAATATCTGCCATAGTGATTAGTCCTCCTTAACTTCTTCAGCTTCAACAGCTTCGGTAGCGTCGGTGAACTGTTCACCCTGCTTGCCTTCGAGAACTGCGTCTGCCATAACGGATGCGATAAGCTTGATAGCGCGGATAGCGTCGTCATTACCGGGGATAACGTAATCGATACAATCGGGATCGCAGTTGGTATCAACGATAGCAACTACGGGGATGCCCAGCTTGCGAGCTTCTGCAACAGCGTTTGCTTCCTTCTTGGGGTCTACAACGAACATAACTGCGGGAAGACCCTTCATATCCTTGATACCGCCGAGGTTACGCTCGAGGTCAGCCATTTCCTTCTGGAGAGCTGCAACTTCCTTCTTGGGAAGGAGATCAAAGGTGCCGTCTTCGGACATCTTGGTAAGGTTGTTCAGCTTCTGGATACTTCTCTTAATGGTCTTGAAGTTGGTAAGCATACCGCCGAGCCAACGAACGTTTACATAGTACATACCTGCACGGATAGCTTCTTCCTTGATAGCGTCCTGTGCCTGCTTCTTTGTACCTACGAAGAGAACGTTGCCGCCTTCGAGAGATGCATCGCGAACGAACATGTAAGCTTCTTCAACCTTTTTAACGGTTTTCTGAAGGTCGATAATGTAGATGCCGTTTCTTTCGGTAAAGATGTATTCGGCCATCTTGGGGTTCCATCTTCTGGTCTGGTGACCGAAGTGAACGCCTGCTTCGAGCAGTTGTTTCATGCTGATTACTGACATTTTTAATTTCTCCTTTCGGGTTTCCCCGCCACCGTACGCTTTGAATTTTACCCACGGCTTTTTGCCGACCCACGGGCATAACGCACAGTGTGTGTATTTTAGTATGCGTATGTCGTCGCATACTGGTGCATTGTACCACAGTTTTTAACAAAAATCAATAGTATTTTATCAAAAAAACGGGTTTTCCACCCGTTTTTTTAAAAATATTTTTCACTTTCCGCCATATTGTCCGATCGGAGTCAGATCGTCGGCGTTGAAGGAATAAACGGACACGGACGTTATATCCGTTTCCTTCGTTCCCATGGCAAGATTAACCAAATGAATGCCATCGCCGATACGTACCATCTGCCATTTGGAGGTCTTGATCTCCGAGGTTAACGTGTGTACTAATTCCTGCTTTGCGGTAAGCGTCAGCTCTTCTCCGTAGGATAACATAGCAAGTACATAGCGGGGATTGTCATCCGCAATTACGTAGGGCATTACAAGTGTTCCGGCTCCCGACGTTTCGGACGTGGTTTCCTGATACAGTCCGGGTGACAACATATATATAAACTGGCGGGATTCGTTTTCCAAAAGCATTTCTCCCGTCTTCTTTATATTCATTTCGTCGGAAACATCGTAGGTTTCAAGCTTTAAACCTGCGTAATCCGAATCGGAATCGCGGTAGAAAACAGAGGTAAGCAGATATCCACCGTCCAGAATAGTCTTGTTGTAGTAATTTCCGATGCAATCGGCGCTGCCGATAATTTCAGGCGAGGTGGGGTCGGAAATATCAACTGTCCACCAGGTCGAGTCCCGTCCAAATACGGCAATATTTTTATATGTTGCCACGTCGTGGGGAAGGGGATCCTGTTGGTTTCCGCCTATTCCGTATAATTCCCCAATAACGTTAAGCTCCTTGTCCAGTATTATCAGCCCTGCACCGTAGTCCTCGTAGGTGGGGATCCGGAGATAACCGTTATATTCGCTTATGGCGGAAGAACACATCCAACCGTGTACGCTTGTTTTCCCGATATATACGGGCAGTTTTTCCGTGATATCGTATCTTTCTATCTCCAGATGCGCCCTGCCGTCATTGCCATACCAAAGAACGGTCTGGTAGAATACGTATATTGAATCCTCGGATATATAAAAGCTGAAATCGTCTGCCATTTTGCAGTAAGCGTTCATTTCGCCGCTTGACAGATTTATTTTGGACGTTACCGTAAGCGTAGATGTGTACATTTCCTCGGGAATATCAATGTTTTCTGCGGGAACCGTATCGTTGAAGCGTCTGCCTGCTACGGGCAGTTCGCGTATAAGCTCTTCATCGGAAAGCATATTATCGTTGTAAAAGCTGTCCGCAAGGGCGGTGAAGCGGCAGGTTATAAGAATAATTTCGCCGTTT
>JAGCNA010000330.1 GCA_017646185.1 Clostridia bacterium | reverse complement strand
GGTGGAAAGCATTTCCATAGCCTCTTCGTTTTTGGAAAGAATTTCCATAACGGTGTAGCAATCCTCAAGAGAGGTCATATTCTCTCTGCCCTCTTCACGGGCTTTAAAATCCATCATCTTGCGGGCAAGAACGGTGTTTTTACAGCCAATCTCTTTAATGTGCTTGTTTATCTCCTCCATACCTGCCAGATTTATAAGCAGGTTTGTGGCGGTGTTATCGGAAAAGGATATCATAAAGGTGAGCGCATCCTTTAAGGTAACGGATTTTAACTTAAGCTCACTTATAATGCTGGTGCCCACCATATCCTTTCTGGTTATGGGAATGGTAACATCCTCTTTGTCTGCAAAGTAAGAGAGTATAAACAGCTTTATAACGCTGGCGGAAGGAAAGGGAACGTCTGTATTGTGGTTTACAAGAACCTCTCCTGTGTTCATATCTTTTACAAAAACGGCATTTTGGGAACAAAGGTATTTATTTATCATTGTTTTTTGCCTTCCTTTCCGTAAATAAAGTATTTTTACCCATTATCCTTATTATTATATCATTTTTGCAAAATAAATCAACATAAAAATTCGTTCTTTGCGGGTGTTTTTCACTATTTTCCGCTTATATTTAAGGGGTATAATCTCTCTACTAAACGTAAAGGGATAAAGAAGTATGAAAAAGTATTTGAATTTTAGCGTTTTAAAAGAATTTTTATTGGGGGCGGTGTTGGGCGCATCCCCTCTTTACGGGGGTGTATACCCCTTTGCCGCGGCGTATCTTTGCGGTTTTACCGGCAATATTCCCGCTTTCGCCTTGGGGGCTCTTTTTTCGGGAATATTCTTCGGCGCGTACCGCCTTGTCGCCTGCGCCGCACTTATATACACCGCCGCAATGCGCCTTTTGTTTGCAAAAAGAAAGCATACATGGTGGCGTGCGCTGCTCTTTTCCTCGGCTTACGGGGTGTTAATGCTCATCACCCTGCTTTTGGGCGGGGGCACGGGTGCAGAAAACCTTGTTAAAACGGTCCTTTTGGTTTTCCTGCCCGTAACATATACAATGCTTGTATACTTTGGGGATAAACATATTGTTTTACAAAGCACCCATTATCTGGTTACGGGGCTTTTAATTTGCCGCGCTTTTTCGGGAGTATATATCTTTTCTCTTCCCGTTTCCGTGGCGGCGGCAGTGTTTTTTACCGTACTTGTGGGAAAAGAAAAAGGCTTTCCCCTTTCCGGTGCCGCAGGGTTTGTCTATGGCTTGGCGGGAGGTGTTTCCGCCGTGCCCGTGGTGGGAATTTTCGGGCTTATCCACGGGCTTTTCGCATACGATTCCCCCGTGTTTGCCATCCTTTTGGCATTTATGCTTTCTTCCACCGCAGGGGCGTATATACTTTCTTTTGATAATATTCCCCCAATCGCCATTTCAGCACTTGTGGGAATAATTGTTGCTTTGCCTTTTTTGTATAAAAAACAAATGTCGCCCCAAAACACAAACCCCACTACCGCAGGGGACAAGGGTATGGCGGCGCTGGCGGCGGGCTTTTCCTCCCTTTCGGGTCTGTTTTTCGCCGTTTCGGATACAACCCTTACTCTGCCCAGAGATAAAGCCTATACCGCCGTAAAGGAAAAACTGAATTTGTATTGCTCTGCCTGCGGAGGCTGTAATTTGGATAAAGGGGACCTTGCCACCCGTCTTACCACCGCCTGTGTGGAAAACCGCCCCCTTTCGGAAGAGGATATTCCAAGGGGTCTGCCCACGGAATGCCCCAACTGCAAAGAAATTATTTCCATTCCCTTTGATTGCGCTTTTGAAAACATAAAGGATGCAAAAGACACCTTCTCTGCCTTCGGTGCAGAATACAAGTGCTTTTCCACTATGCTTTCAGCATCCGCCC
>JAGCNA010000329.1 GCA_017646185.1 Clostridia bacterium | reverse complement strand
GGGTTATGGCAGGCAACGAAGTTTGCCTTTGTTATATAATAAGGAGATTTAATAGGCTTATCACCGAAGCGGAGGTGAGAAATGGTAACACCGCCGGTCTTCTTGGAGTCATACTGGAAGTATGCCTGAATGAACTTTTCGGTATGGTCGCCTATAATCTTGATAGAGTTCTTGTTTGCACCAACGGTACCGTCGCCGCCCAAGCCCCAGAATTTGCAGGAAATAGTTCCTTCGGGAGCTGTATCGGGGCAAGCCTCTTCGGGAAGAGAGAGACCGGTAACGTCATCTACGATACCGAGAGTAAAGCTGTTCTTGGGCTCTTCGGCATCAAGATTCTTGAAGGTTGCAAAGATAACGGAAGGAGGAGTATCCTTGCTTCCGAGACCGTATCTACCGCCAACGATAGTGCCGGTAAAGCCGTTCTGACGGAGAGCTGCCACAACGTCAAGGTAAAGGGGTTCGCCGAGAGAACCGGGTTCCTTGGTGCGGTCAAGCACTGCGATCTTCTTTGCGGTTGCGGGAATAGCGGAAATAAGATGCTTTGCGGAGAAGGGTCTGTAAAGTCTTACTTTGATAAGACCCACCTTTTCACCCTTTGCGGTAAGGTAATCGATAACTTCTTCAGCTACGTCGCATACGGAACCCATAGCAACGATAACCTTTTCTGCATCGGGAGCGCCGTAATAGTTAAAGAGCTTGTAATCGGTACCGATCTTTTCGTTTACCTTATTCATATACTCTTCTACTACTGCGGGGAAAGCTTCGTAATAAGAGTTACAAGCTTCTCTGTGCTGGAAGAAGATATCGCCGTTTTCTGCGGAACCGCGGAGAACGGGATGTGCGGGGTTAAGAGATCTTGCGCGGAAAGCCGCAACAGCGTCTTTATCCAGCATTTCTTCAAGATCCTTGTAATCCCATTCTTCGATCTTCTGAATCTCGTGAGAGGTTCTGAAGCCGTCGAAATAGTTAAGAACGGGCACTCTGCCCTTTATAGCGGAAAGATGTGCAACAGCGGCAAGATCCATAACTTCCTGAGGGTTGGATTCAGCCATCATTGCGAAGCCTGTCTGACGGCAGGCATATACGTCGGAATGGTCACCGAAAATGTTGAGTGCGTGGGTAGCTACGCAACGTGCGGAGCAGTGGATAACGCAAGGCAACAATTCACCGGCGATCTTATACATATTGGGGATCATGAGAAGCAGACCCTGGGAAGCAGTGAAAGTGGTGGTAAGAGCACCTGCTGCAAGAGAACCGTGAACGGTACCTGCTGCACCTGCTTCGGACTGCATTTCAACAACCTTAACCTCATCACCGAAGACATTCTTCTGACCTGATGCGGACCAAGCGTCTGTGAGTTCAGCCATTACACTGGAAGGGGTAATGGGATAAATAGCGGCAACTTCGGTAAACGCATACGCTACGTGAGCGGCAGCTGTATTACCGTCCATTGACCTTTTGTTTCTGGACATAATAACAACCTCCTATTTTCATTCAGCTTATAATAACACTTTTTTATCAATCTGTAAAGATGATTTTCGCTTTTTCCAAAAATTTTGTTATTAAACATCGTATAAGGTAAAATAAAAAAAGACAAATTATGAATTTTCTGTGTGAAATCTTGATTAAAATAAATATATGTGATATTATAAAGTGAAGTTTTTTGCGGAGGTCATTATGATAACTGTTATAAATTCGGTAGCGTTGTCCGGCATTGACGGTATAATGGTGTCCGTTGAATCCGGCGCATCCTCTTCCAACAAGCCAAGACTCGATATAATCGGTTTACCCGACGCAGCTGTCAAAGAAGCATCGGGCAGAGTATATTCCGCCGCACGTTCGTGCTGTATCAACCTCAAGAAGGGTGTGCTTACGGTAAACCTTGCTCCTGCCGATCTGCGAAAAGAGGGTTCGGTTTACGACCTTCCCATACTGCTTTCCATTACCGACGAAACAAAGCTTAATTTATGCGATCTTTCCAAAAAATGTTTTGTAGGCGAATTGTCTCTTAACGGAGACGTGCGGAGCGTCAACGGCTGTCTTGCAATGGCGGTTGCCGCAAGAGATAACGGATTTAAAGAAATCTACGTGCCTGCGGTAAACGCAAACGAAGCTTCCGCCGCAGAAGGTATTGACGTATTCCCCGTTAAAAACGTGCGCCAGCTTATAAACCACCTTACCGGTGCAGAGCTGATTGAAAAAACTTCATTTAACCGCAATGATTTTATAAAAGATATTTCCGGTCATCCTTTGGACTTCAGCGACGTAAAAGGACAAAGTGCGGCAAAATTCGCCGCAGAGATTGCCGCGGCAGGCGGACATAACCTGCTTTTGATCGGACCTCCCGGTTCGGGAAAAAGTATGATCGCGTCCAGACTGCCCTCCATACTCCCTCCCCTATCCCTTAAAGAATCTATCGAATGTACCGAAATATACTCGGTGGCAGGATTGCTTACGGACGGGCTTATCACAAAACGTCCTTACAGAAGCCCCCACCATTCCGCATCCCCCAACGCTTTGGTCGGCGGCGGCGCAATTCCCCGCCCCGGCGAGATATCACTTGCCCATAACGGCGTGCTTTTCCTTGATGAATTCACCGAATTTCCAAAGGTTACCAGAGAAGCGCTGAGACAGCCGCTGGAAAGCAGAAGCGTAACGGTATCCCGTGTAAACAACACTATTACATATCCCGCATCCTTTATGCTGGTGTGCGCAATGAACCCTTGCAAGTGCGGTTATTTCGGACATCCCACGAGAGAATGCACCTGCTCCCCTGCTTCCCGTCACGATTACATTTCAAGAGTTTCCGGCCCTTTGCTTGACAGAATAGATATTCAGACCGAAGTGCCGCCGCTGGATTACAGAGAACTGCATTGCGACGAACCTGCCGAAACCAGCGCCCGTATACGTGAAAGAGTTATAAACGCACGTGAGTTTGCTGCCCGCAGATTTAAGGATAAAAACGAGTTTGTGCCAAACGCATCCCTCTCTTCTTCCGAAATGAGAAAGCATTGCGTTATGACTTCCGAAGCGGAGCAAACCTTGGAAAAAGCATACAAGGTACTTTCCCTTTCCGCAAGAGGACACGACAGATTGCTGAAGGTAGCACGGACTATTGCGGACATACACGAAAGCGAAAAAATTGAAAGAGCGCACATTGCACAGGCAATGCATTTGCGCTCTCTTGACAGAAAATATTGGTCTTAATGAGGTAAACCCATGGATTATGAAGGCAAACACTTTCCGGAAGAGGAAAGAAAATTAGAAAAAGAACGTTCTGCCAAATTCGGATGGACAATAAAACAGATATTCAGATACTCCTTTTGGGGAATATGCGCTCTTGTATGGGGTATAATTCTGTTCCGTATTTTTACCAGCACGGACGCAAGGCTGTTTAAGCAAATGTATTTTTCCGATGATGCGGCGGTCATAGCCCAAACGCTGGGAGACGAGTTTACG
>JAGCNA010000328.1 GCA_017646185.1 Clostridia bacterium | reverse complement strand
TGGGCGCAGACCTTTACATATCCCTCTCCCACGGGGAAATTACGGCACAGATGACTATTGCCGACCCCGTACCCTATCTTATTAACGCAGGAAAAATAATTAAAAATACATACGAGGTACAAGAAAATGGATAACAACCAGACCACCAACAACGAACAGACAATTTCTCAAGACCAGCCCGAGATAAAAAGTGCGCCCGCGCCCAAAAAGCGCCGCCGCAGAAACTCTTGGTGGGGTGTTACCCTTTGCGTATTTTTGGCTATCGGCGTATTTGTTTCTTCCGCTGTCGGCACGGGATTTTTGCTTTTGCGTAATGCGGTTGCGGGAGATATCGTACACACGGTAGTGGAAAAAACAGACGTGCTTTCCCTTGAAATAGGCGGATCCACCGTGGTGGAAAAGGTGGAGGAGGTATTAAAATCCTCCGGCAACGAAACACTTGCATCCATGTCTGCCGAGGATATACGTGCTTTTGCGGAAAACGCCGGTCTTGACGATGCTATGAAGGACCTGCTTGACAAAGCGCAGGATTATCTTGCGGGAAACACGGACAGCTTTGAAATTACTCCCGAGCAGATAATGGTTTTGGTTGAAGACAACAAGCAGAATATTTACGATGCAACGGGATATGAAATTACAGACGAAGACCTTGCACAGATAGAAGCAGTACTTTCCGAGCACACCGAAACCATTAATCAGGCAACCACGGAAATTCTTGAAAACCCTGCGGTAAAGACCACTATGACCACCATTAACGTGGCAATAAGCCCCTATATTCCCATTGGTGCTTTCTGTGTTACCGCCCTTTGCGTTTTGCTTATGATACCCCTTCTCCGCAGAAAGGAAGGCGTATTTATATTCTCCGGCATACCCGCCCTTCTCTGGGGTGCGGTTCTGGCGGTAATTTACGGACTTTCCGCTACCATTACCGAATTCGTTATTTCCCGTATTCCTTTGTCTGCCACCATGCTTACTCTGGCAAGAACCGTGCTGGGCGTTATCTTTGAGCCCATTTTGCTGGCGGCAATTATTGCCGGCAGTATTGGATTTGTATTTATAATACTTTATATTGTTTTGGCGATAGTAATGAAGAAAAAATACGCGCGTTAACGTAAAGAAAGGAAAACACTATGTCACTTACAAACGGACACGAGCAGGCAAAAGCCCTTACAAAAGGACTTTTTAAAGCGGTTCTTGGCAAGGAAAAGGAAGCGGTGCTTTTGGTAACCGCATTTCTTGCGGGAGGACACGTGCTTATAGAGGACGTTCCCGGTGTGGGTAAGACCACCCTCGCTTCCGCTTTGGCACGTCTTTCCGGATTGGATTACAACCGCGTTCAGTTTACGCCCGACGTAACTCCTTCCGATATTACCGGTTTTAATATGTTTGATAAACGCACCGGCGAATTTGTATTCCGCCACGGTGCGGTTAACGCAGATATATTCCTTGGGGACGAAATTAACCGTGCTTCCCCCAAGACACAATCCGCACTTCTTGAATGTATGTACGAGGGTACCGTTACGGTAGACGGCGAGATGCACGCTCTGCCCAAGGTATTTACGGTTATCGCAACCCAGAACCCTATGGGATTTGTAGGTACTTATCCCCTGCCCGAAGCCCAGGTAGACAGATTTTGCATGCGCTTTTCCATGGGATACCCTACCTTTGAGGCGGAAATGCGTATTGCCGCAGGTATGACCCACGAAAATACCCTGCCCACCCTTACTCCCGTAACCGACAGAGAATCGCTTACCGCTATGCGTGAAGAGGTAAAGAAGGTTTCTGTGGACGAGGAGATATACAAATATGCGGTTACTCTTATAACCGCAACCAGAAACAACAAATACATAGCCTTGGGTGCATCCCCCAGAGGCAGCGTAATGATCGTCCGTCTTGCAAAGGCGTATGCATATCTGCAGGGCAGAGATTACGTGCTTCCCGAGGATATTCACGCTATGTTCGTTCCCTGCATAAACCACAGAATTACCCTTTCTCAGGAGGCAAAGCGCCAATTCTTGACCGCAGAACAGGTGCTTGAGGCAATTCTTAAGGAAACGGATATCCCCCGCCGCGGTAAAGGCAGAATATGAAAAACAAAAATTTTGGCGCAACACGGTTAATAACCCTGCCCTTTTACCCGCTGCCCACCGTTTGGTTTTTTCCTTATGCGGCGGCGGTTTTCGGGCTGTGCTGTTATGCCATAATCCGTAAAAACACCCCTATGGGCATTGCCGCCACCTTTTTGATAATACTGCCCATCCTTTCCCTGATCTACGCATTTATTTGCTTTTGCGGAATAAGCGGGGAGATCGGGTTTGATAAGCAGTTTTTGCGCAAGGGCGAAAGTGCGTCCGCTACCCTTACGGTGTATAATTATTTCCCCCTTCCCCTGCCGGGACTTACGGCAAGTATGTATATCCCCAAAGCGGAAAAGGACGGTTACGTTTACACCCGTATTCCCGTAAGATCAAAAACGGGGGTAACAATGGGCGGTTTAAGCGCAGTTACGGCGGTAAAGCCGGTGGCTTTCGGACTTTCCGGCTGCTTTGAGGTGTGCTGTAAACACCTTTCCGTACACGACCCTATGGGACTTTTTAAAATTGTAAGCGGTGGCGAATTCAAGGTAAATATGCCGGTTATTCCTGTCGAAGGCAGAAAGACCGAGCAGACCAAGATACACTCCGGTATGGGCGAAGGGGCGGACAGAAACCGCCGCGGAGACGACAGAGACGAAGTGTTTGAAATTGCGGATTACGTTCCCGGCGACAGCTTAAAGGATATTCACTGGAAAAAAAGCGCCCGTGAAGAAGAATTACAGATAATACGCTTTGCATCCCCCAAGGAAAGATGCCATTGCGTGCTTTGCGATACGGGAGATTATCTCCCCGAAACCGACCAAAAGAAGGATAAAAACCCCCTGCTTTTGGATTCCGTTCTGGAAACCGCCTACGGAATGTGCCTTTCCCTGGCTTCCGAGGGGGACAGCGTTTTGCTTTCCTGGAGGAACGGAAAAGAAAATATAGGTATTACCGCTTCTATGGAAGAAGGGTTTGTTTCCCTTTGCAAAAGCGGATACGTGCCCGTTGGCTCGGAAAGCCGTATTGACCCCATACTTTTGGGCGAAGCGGATGCGGTAACCCTTATTACCGCCGCAGTTAACGAGGACACAGCCGCACAGATCGTGGCTTTGCAAACGGAAGCACCCAATATTAAAGGTATTGCGGTAATGGTGTGCGCTCCTTTGGGAGAAGTGCCCGCCGTAGACACAAATATTATTAAAAAGCTGGAAAGCGCGGGAATTACCGTGCTGTATTCCTTGGCTGAAAAGGGAGGAAGAGTATGAGCTTTCGTCCCAATTTAACAAGAAAAAGACAGATTTTTGCAACCCCTTCCTCTGCTTTGGGATTTTTCGCCTGCCTTGCTTTATGCTTTGTTACGGCGGCGGCGGTGGCGGGATTTGCAAAAAGCACCGTTTTACCGGAAATTTCTCTTTCTATAGTATATTTCGCCTGCTTGTTTACGGCGGCGGCAATGGGATGCGGATTTTTGTTTTCCGCAGAGTGGATAGTTTATCCCGCCCTTATACTTCAGGGAATGGGAATTTTATTCGTTACCTTCCTTGACGTAAGCGATGCTTTGAGCGCAAAAATAGACATTATCGTTTCGGAAATAATCAGATACGAGCCCGATTATTATATTCCTTATCACGATATGGGATTGACCGTAGCGGCGGCGCTTCTTGCCGCTTTATGTCTTATGGTGTTTGCCCACTTTTTGTTAAGGTGCAGATCCCTTGTGCCCGTACTGCTTGCATCTGCCGTAACGATAGGACTGTTTGTCGCCCTTGAAAGAAACGACAGCGCCCATTTTTACATAATGATACTGTGTATCATTGCTATGCTTTGCGTTTCCGTGCAGGGAAAAGCGGGAAAGGTTATGGGATCTTCCCTGCCCATTACCAAAATAGGCGTAAAAACCCTTGCGTTTTTGCTGGCGGCGGTATTTGTTTTACTGCCCGTTGCTTCTAACGAAAGCTTTTCGAAATCCCTGATGGACGCTATTTCCCAGCTTACGGGAATAAAGCCTCCCACGGTTTCCCCCGGCGGATACGGTGATGCCAGCGGTGATATTTCCATGGACGGCTACGAGCAGTTTATGAACGATCTTGAGGAAAAGCAATCCTCCACCGAGCTTGAGGATATCGAGTTCGATAATATTCTGCTGTATATCATCTCCGGCGCCAACGACGGCACCAATATGTTCCTGCGCCGCCGTATTCACTATGATTACAGCGACAATAACTGGACTTTGTTTTCATCCGATTCTGCCGAGCTGACAGACGGTGCATTCAAAGCTCTTGCGGAGACACAGAGAGATTTGCTTTCCGCCGTACCCAACACCCGTGATTTTATTACGATTGCAGGGGTGGTAAAGCCCCTTTACCCTGCTATCCCTGCGGGAAGTACCCACATTTCCAATAAAGATGACGAAGCCTTCCATGATCTGGATAATGACGGGGTTAAGGAAAGATACCCTGCCATTACCACCCAGACCTACCGTTTCGGAGAGTTTGAGGACGATGCGGCTTGGTTTGATTTCCTCCGCAGCTACACCGATATAGATTGGGGATACGAAACCTTTGGTATGAAGGACTACGAAAACCCCGAATTCTATATTTCCGGCGACGAACTGCTGGATAAAGAATTGAGAGCGCTTATGCTGGATATTCTCCGCCGTTATTACGGCTACCAAAGCTACGAAGAATGGCTGAACGCAGAGGATTCGGTGATCGACGCTATCGAAGCGGTGCAGATATATCTTTCCGAAACCAAGTTTTACACAATGAACCCCCAGATGTCCGATCGGTATCAGAACTACGATCACGATAAGGACAGTATATACAACTTTTTGTTTAACACCGGCGAAGGATACTGCGTGCAGTTTTCCTCCACCGCCGTACTGCTTTTGCGCTCGCTGGGTATCAACACCCGTTACGTTACGGGTTACGTTTCCAGAGGGGCGGATTTCGGCGGAGGAAGATACGTTTACGATTCCAACGCCCACGCCTGGTGCGAAGTGGAGCTTTACGGATACGGATGGGTTCCCTTTGAAATGACCGACGGCGCAATGTTAAACTCTATCGGCTCCGATGGACCTCAGCTTGACCCGCCCAACTACCCCGAAGAGATCTCACAGCCCGAAATGTCCGAACAGGAATCAAGCGAAGAGATAAGCGAAGAGGTGAGCGAGGAAACAAGCGAAGAAAGCAGTGAATCCTCCGGCGAGATAAGCGAAGAAGTGTCCGAAAGCCAATCTGCTGTAGTAGGCACCGTGTCCGATGGCGTTTCGGGGGACCCGAAAGCAAACAAAAAAGCAATTATCTATTGTATTTGTATTTCTGTTTGTGTTATAATCGTTACGTTGATCGTTGCTCTTGTTTACAGACGCAACGAAAAACGGAGAAAACGTGTGTATAAAGCCAGATTTGTGTATTCCTGCGGCGAGGGCGACCCCAACAAAGGACTTATAGAGCTTCATACACAGCATATTAAATTATTGCGCCTTAAGGGTTTTACCCCCTTAAAGGGTGAAAAATACCCCGAATATATTAAACGAATCTGCCGTTCCGACCCCGAAATGCCCAACCCCTCCTTTGCTATGGAATATTTCCGC
The DNA here is from genome assembly GCA_017646185.1 of Clostridia bacterium. Classification (GTDB taxonomy): domain Bacteria; phylum Bacillota; class Clostridia; order Oscillospirales; family CAG-382; genus SFLA01. The sequence goes on along the minus strand of JAGCNA010000328.1, from coordinate 1,676 downwards.
AAAGCAGAGTTCGGCGGCAAATGCACGGCGGAGGAGCTGAAGACCGCAGGCAAGCATATTCTGGCGCTTAATGACTATATGTTTAAAAATCTTGGCGGATTTAAAAAACGCAGAGCATATTTTAAAGGACTTTTGACAAAGCCTTCAAACACAAAAAAGGAGTAAGTTTAATATGACATACTGCCCTCAATGCGGTTACGCAGTCCGTGAGGGAGTGGCGATCTGCCCCTCCTGCGGAACAAAAACCCTTTACGGAGATACCCCCGTTAAAGAGGAAATAAAGGAAGAGAGCGTTGCCCAAATCCTGGCGGAAGCGGAAAAGGATATTCCTTCCCCCGCCGCGGAAACGGAAAAGGAAAAAGAAGCTTTCCCCATTCCCGAGCCCGTTTCCCAAAAGGAAGAAGTGCCCGTTAAGACCTCTTACGGGGATAATATTCTCCCCACGGGAAGATACGCCCTTGTTTCCACCGGCGGATATCTTTTAAACCAGCTGGTGTTTATGATACCCGTTTTCGGTCTTATTGCCGCAATAATTATGGCTTGCTCTTCCAAAAAGGTCAACCGCCGCAGGCACGCCTTGAGCGCGGTAATACTTCATATTATTTTCCTTGTGCTGGTTGGCGGCATAGTGGGAATTTCCGCAGTGTTCGGCTTTTCCGCAGTAACAGCCGCAATCACCGAATGGATAAAAGCTTTGGCATAGAAAAACTCCATAAACAGCAAAAAGAGCAGATCTTAAAAATCTGCTCTTTTTTTAATTTACGGTTGTTTTTTCTTTTTTGTGCAAAGGTAAAATACAAAGTAAAAAGCTACTATATATACCAAAAACAATCCTATAACGCACAAGGGATAAAGTATTTGGTTGCCGTTTACAAAGCGGTATACTATATCGTAGGGGGTGCCGTCTCCTCCGCGGAGGAACATATAGTTATAATCCAACAGCTTGTTTGCAATTAGGGCGGCGCCGCAAAAGCCCAGAAGAATAGTAAACGTTATCCATATATTGCGCTTTTTCATGCTTGCCATTCGGGATATGGCTATGTAAAGAGAAGTAAAGCCGGATATGGAATGGGTAAAACCGGAAATCACGTTATCGAAGCTCAAAACGGGATAACAGCCGTAATTCTGCCCTGCGAAATATGTGCCCATAACCGCGCCCAGCAAGCCGAAGATGAACACGAAATCCAAAGCCGCATTCTTTATTCTGCCCTTTGTAAAGGCGGCAAGGGGAATGGCGATAAGCTGAATACTGCACAAAAACAGAGGCAGGTCATAAAGCCACGCAAGGGGGTCCTGAGCCCGCACGCAGGAGATGATGAGCTTGAATATCTCTGCCAAATCTATAATTATAGCGGCGGCGATGATCACACGGTTTTTTTGATTTTCCGTTTTGTTTTTGTTTTTTAAACCGAAAAACAAAGCGGCGCAAACCATTATAAACATTAAAGAAGAAACAAACGTTAAATGTTGCCAGGATAAATAACCTTCGGGTATGCGTTGATACCCACCGAAACCGAAAAATTCTTTCATAAGAAACAATCCTTTTAAAAACGTATTATCGGGACGCACGAAATTTATTCCGACGGACATTCTACCACAAGGGTCGCATTTTGTCAATTACAATAATGCCCAGTTTATAGCGCCCCCCTTTACCTTGACAATAAGTATGCGTTGGT
>JAGCNA010000327.1 GCA_017646185.1 Clostridia bacterium | reverse complement strand
ATTCTTGCAGACTACACCTCCATCTTTACTTCCGGCACCATTACCGGCGCATCTCACAACCCCAAGTGGACCCAGAACATCTGGCTTGAGTGGAACGAAGCTCTCGAAGCATACGTTGTTACCAAGAACAGCTTCGGCGGCGGTTCCTTCGCAGATTACACCCTTAAGGAAGGCGAAATTATTATCGCTGTTCACCACGATTCCGCAGCAGCAGTAATGAACCAGACCCTTGCAAAGGCTGCAAAGGTTGGCGACGTTTTGGTGCTCAACGGTATTGATATCGACAACCTTTCCACCGATATCGGCGCATACTTCTATTTCGAAGAAGGCTATAAGCCCGGCGACGTTAATATGAACGGCGAATTGGACGCAACCGATTACCTTATGATCAGACGTGCTGTTCTCGGCATGATCGAGCTTGATCAGGAGCAGACCAGACTTGCAGACGTAAACGGCAACGGCAAGATCGATGCAAACGACTACATTATGGTTAAGCGTGCGTTCCTCGGCACCTACACTATCAAGGGCTGGAACTAATTAACAAAGCTTAATATTTAAATTTACCGCACCTGCAAAGGTGCGGTATTTTTTTATAGTGTTTCAAGTATAATTACGGGAGGTGATAAAACAAATGATTTCCGCAATCGCTTTTTTCTTTTCCCGTATCGTATGTATGTTTCTGCGGGTGTCCGGCGGCAATAATTTTCCGCCGCCCTTAAGCGCAAAGGAAGAAAAATATTATTTTTCCTTGGCGCGCAAAGGGGATATTTCCGCCAGAAACACCCTTATCGAGCACAATTTGCGCTTGGTTGCTCATATCGTAAAAAAATATTATTCATCCTATCCCGATCAGGATGATCTGGTGTCTATAGGAACTATAGGACTTATAAAGGCAATAGATTCTTTTGATATCGAAAACGGTACCCGCTTTGCTACTTATGCGGGGAAATGCCTGCAAAACGAAATACTTATGTATTTCCGTTCCCGCAAAAAGCTTTCCTGCGAAGTCAGTATAGAAGAACCGGTGGATGTGGATAAAGACGGAAATCCTTTAACGTATATGGATATAATAAGCACAGACGAGGATATGGTAGACGAAATCGACGCCCGCATCCGTTCCTCTGCGGCGTATAAAGCCATAAACACGGTGCTTACTCCAAGAGAAAAAACAATAATTCTCCTGCGTTACGGTCTTACAGAGCAGGGAAAGGAGTATCCTCAAAGAGAAGTTGCGGAAAAAATGGGAATATCCCGTTCATACGTTTCCCGTCTTGAAAAAGGCGCATTGGAAAAGCTGTGCGCCTATATGGAAAACCGCAGGATATGAATATTTTTAAACTACGGATTTCAAAAAATGCTTGAAAAGACGGTCAGTATATAGTATAATCAAACTATAAATATAAAAAGGAAAATGTTTCTTATGTTGCCATATTTATTGGTGTTTGCTTTAAGCATGGTTCCCGTGCTGGAACTGCGCGCCGCACTGCCTCTGGCGCTTTTGTATTACGATATAAATCCCGCCGTGGCAATACTTTTAACCTTTCTCGGAAATGTACTGCCCGTGCCCTTTTTGGTGGTTTGGGGAAGACAGGTGCTTGAATGGCTGGCATCCTTCAAAACGCTGGGCGGGCCTTTCCGTTGGATACTTCGTCTGGGTGAGAAAAAGGTTTCCAAAATGCACCGCACGCTTTTCGTAAGCCTTCTTTTGTTTGTTGCCGTGCCTCTTCCCGGTACAGGTGCGTGGACGGGTTCTTTAATTGCTCTTACCCTTAATCTTAAACTAAAAAAAGCTTTACCCCCTATCGCTTTGGGCGTGCTTATTGCCGGAATTATTGTTGCCATAGCCTGCTTTGCCGGCGGCGGATTGGCAGACCTTTTCGTTTCGGATAAGCTTATAAATTTCTTCAGCAAATGAAAGGATGTTTAACGTGAAAAAAAGAATGTTTGCGTATGTGTTGCTGTTGGTTATGGCGGTTGGAATTCTTGCCGCTTGTAACGAAGGTAATGCAGACAATCCTTCGGGCGACGTTTCGGAAGGGGATACCTTTTTCGGTTACACTCTGCCCGAGGATATGGAAAAATTCAAGGGTACTACCGTAAAGGTGCTCAGCACCGCCACCAACGATGATTGGTCTTACCAGATACAGCCCTCCTCCAATCCCATGTTTTCCGCAGATACCGCTTCCGGTATAGTTACCGCCGCGGCTGAGCGCACAAGATTGGTTGAAGAAAAGTTCGGCATAAAGATCGAAGAGCAGGTGGTGTACACCTCCAACCGTTACGGCGGCGAGATGTATCAGCACATTATATCCGATATGACTATCGGCGGCGGTGATTATCTGTTCTGCATGCCTGCTTCCACGGAAGCCGCAATGCTTTCCACCGAAGGCGTATTGCGTGATCTCGTTACCGTGGAAACATTGGATATTACCAACGAATGGTGGTCTCAATCCTTTAACGAAAAGGTTGCCATTGCGGGAAGCGTGTATTTCACTATCGGTGATATCGGCTACGTAAACAAAAACGCCACCCTTTTCGTAGCGTTCAACAAGAATATGGTAGAAGAAAAGCACTTGCTTGATGACTACGGTTATTCTTCTCTTTACGAAATGGTGGATGACGGCGCATGGACACAGGACGTAATGTTTGCTATGTCCAAGGCGGTTTATCAGGACCTGAATTCAAACAACAAGTCCGATGTAGGTGATATTCTGGGCTTTGCCCAGCAGGACGGCGTAATTGCCTGCTTGCTTTCCGGCGCGGGAGAAACTATCGCTACTCCCGATGCGGACGGATATCCTTCACTTACCATTAACAACGAGCGCGCAATTTCCCTTATATCCGATGCGCAGGATTTCTTGCAGAATCCCCAAAGCGGCTTTATT
>JAGCNA010000326.1 GCA_017646185.1 Clostridia bacterium | reverse complement strand
TGCCCTTGCTTTTGCGGGAGGCACTATGCTTTACGTTATAAGCGACGAAATGATCCCCGAAACTCACGCCCACGGTCACCAAAGAGGTGCTACCTATTCCCTGCTTGTCGGCTTTTGCGTTATGCTTATAACCGATACGTTGCTGGGATAAAAATATAACCAAAAACAGATAAGACGGTTTGTTTTAAAACCGTCTTGTTTTCCATATAACTATTGAATAATATCGAAAAATATGGTAAACTGAATTTAATACACATACGGAGGCGACGATATGTCAAAAAGAGCACAGCAGATATTCACTCTGCTTATTATCGCGGCGATGTTACTGCCCGTATTTGCGGGATGTGTAACGCAGGATTCGGATAATTCCGATACAAGCGTAAACATTTCCGAAGCGGAAAGCGAAGTGCAGGAAGACAAGGGGGATCCTGTAACAGAGCCCGAGTTTTCCACCGTAATAAGCACGGGTAAGCCTTACACTACTTCCGTAGAAGCGGGTGAAAAATACCCTGACTCATACGGTATAGAACTTACCGACAACATAACCGGTCCTGCGGGAAGCGCTGAATATAAAGACGTGAATTATGTAGGTTATCCGGGCGGAACGCTTACCATAACTCTGGATCTTGGCAAGATTCACACAAAAATATACGAAGTGAGGATGGGTTATCTTTCCACTACCAATGCGGGAATCGCTCCTCCTTCCGGAGTTAAAATAAAGATTTCAAAGGACGGAAGAAAGTATACGGATGCGGGTGAAATGACCATACCCGAATACGTTGACGGCGACCGCCTTGAAGCCGTATTCACATCCGAATACTATATAAGAGCTCGTTACATAAGATTAGAAATTTCAAAGCTGAATACCTGGATCTTCCTGGATGAGATATCCGTAATATCCGACGAAATGAAAAAGCAAAGCCCTGACGAAATATTCCGTGATGCCGTAAAAGCGGCTTATGATAATCTCGGAACCGTAAAATACGAGGGCGGCGAAACACCCGACAAAGAGCTGGCATTACAGCTTGTGAGCAAAGGCTGCAAGTACACACTTTCGGCAGAAACCGCAAGCGGATTTGCAGATAACGGCAAATATCTCACCGATGGTAACATAACCGGAGTGTACGAGTTGGGAAAATGGGTAGGATTTGATGGCGGCGATGCTGTTGCAATAACTGTTGACCTGGGAGAAAAACGTGAGGATATGAGCGAATTTCGCCTCACCTGCTATGCCAACAATGCCACAAAACGGTATATGCCCGTTGCAGTAACTTATGCAGTGAGTGACAATAACACCGATTTCACCGATATAGGCAGAATTTACGGTGTATATTCGGGACAAAGCATATACGAATTCCCTCTGGTGCTTGATAAATGCGCATCCGGCAGATACGTAAGATTTACTCTTGAAGCTACCGATACCAAAAAGTATATTATTGAAGAAGCGGCTGTATATGCCAACACCGGAGTTATCGAAACCGGCTCTTTCTTTGATCCCCTGGTATTCGAAACAGAAACCAAAAAATGGGAAAAGATTTCTTATGAAACCGTGAATCTGATACAAGGTAACATACAGCAAATATTCATTCCCGAGCACATAACCGGCGTTTCCGGAGATGTGTCCAAGCCTAACTCCCCTGTTATAACTGACGGAAAAAAGGCCACAAGCAACGAAATTCACAACGGACAATTCTTTAAATTCCAAAGTGCATCGGCCCCTATCGAAATATATTATGATCTGGGTGATATGGCAGCTGTAAAATCATTTACGGCACAGTTTACTCACCGTATTCCCTGGGGGGTTCAGGCGCCCTTTAAGGTAGCAGTGTTCTTGTCCGATGATGCGAAAACATGGTACAATGCGGGAACAATGAAGGTTGAGCCCATCAGCGATAACACACTGGTATCCGCATCCTTTGAAATGAAATCGGCGGTGCAAGCAAGGTATATTTGTTTCTCTCTTCTGTCCTGTGGCTGGCTGGGAATAAGCGAGCTTGAGGCTTTCGGCACCACGGCGACGGGCGGTGCACCCAAGCTTAATAACAGCGGACTTAAGACCCGCGAGGAAAGCGTTATCGGATACAAGGAGCCGTCCAAAGACCTGTTAAACGGCGCAAAGGACCTTTGCCTGCTGTATCACGGTCCCAAGCTTAACGGATTCGACGTAAAAAAGCTTATCCCCTATCTGGGATACGTTGATACCGATAAAAATATTACCGATACCATGTTTGATAGCTTTTTGTTCCTTAACAGCGGCGGCTTTCCTTCCGGAAACTCACCTTCTCAAGGGTACAAGGAAAGTGATATACAATGGATAGTCGACGATCTGTTTACGGAAGGCAAAAACATACTCGCATTGGAAGAAGCGGCAGGTCAGGTAAAATCGGCATTAAGTCTTGACGACAGCTTTAAATACGGTCTGACCGTAGCTCTGTATATGCCTCCCGCGGAACTGAATTTAGAGGACAAGATAAAGTCTGTCGAAGAACAAATAATTCTGTTTGAAGAAAATTACAACAAGTATAATTTCAAAAACATTGAGCTCATTGGATATTACTGGTTTGACGAGGGCGTATACCCCAAGGAAAATGAACCCGAGCTTGTAATGGCAGTGAGCGATATGGTTCACGAAAAGGGTCTGGATTTCATTTGGATTCCTTGGTTCTGTGCATCCGGCGTGGATTCCTGGCAAGATTTCGGTTTCGACGTTGCTTGTATGCAGCCCGGATACGTATTTAAGGAAGAAGTACTCGAAAGCAGACTCGAATATGCCGCCAATATGGCAAAATATTACGGAATGGGAATCGAGATAGAGATCGCATCCGCTACGTTTAACAATGCTAATCTTTACAGAAGATACCTGGAGTATCTGGCAGGCGGCGCAAAATACGGATACCTGGAAAACTGCGTTCACATGTATTATCAGGAAATATACTGCTATTACGATGCGGCAACAGCAGGCGGAAAAATGCGGTTGATCTATGATTATACTTACCAGTTTATAAAAGGAACATTATCCGTCCATCCCGAAGCACTGGAAGATGTTTCGGTAAATGGCGGAAAGAACGAGATTATATTCGGACAGATAATGACCGATGTTCCTGCCCAATACACCTTTGATATAGTTTCCATGCCCAAAAGAGGCACCGTATCTTTGGCAAACGACGGAACATTTACCTACTTCCCCGAAAAAGATTTTACGGGAAAAGTAACCTTTACTTACACCTATAACGCAGGTTTCGGCGAATCCGAAATCTGCACGGTGGAAATTAACGTAACCGAATAGACAGTTTCACCCCAAGAAGCATTGCAGTTTCTTGGGGTGATTTTTTAATTGGGTGTAACCAAAGGTTGTTTTGAAAAGTATTATTATATGAACTGTTTGTAAAACATTCCCGTTTTTCGCGTTTTTAAATGTAATTTTTGGTCATTTTCAACACATTGGTGTTGAATATATTAATTCATTATGATATAATACACATATAAGAGTGATTATTGACTTTTTGTTAAAAGGAGATAGGTTTATGAACGAAATTATGTCCTGTATATATACTTTGGGTTACACCCCGCAGATGTCTGTGGGATCTGCTCTTTTTGATTTTTTCTCTACTCCTTATGCCCTTGGGATGTATCTGGCAATACTTATGTTCCTTGTGGCAGTTATATCGGGCGCTGTGCTGATCGCTTTGCATATGATGCGCAAGGACACGGAGAATATTCAAAAGAATGCGCCTTACGGAGAAGTCAGCGCAGTAAGCGCAGAAAAAAATGTTGCAGATACAAACTCTTCCCGTTTTTCCCAGCTCGCACGGATCGACGCGGAATTGAGCAAAAATACCGCCACTGCATACGATACCTGCGAACTTGATGAGCTTTGCGAAAAATTCCGAGAATATGCGGCAGGAAAGCTTGGGTTGTATTACGATATAGCGGATATACGCCGTTTTATTGCGGGTATGGGAATATCCAAGCTCATTATTCTCCGCGGTATGTCGGGCACGGGCAAAACCTCACTTGCTTATGCGGCGGGAGAATTCTTCGGTAATTCCTCCACCGTTGTTTCCATTCAGCCAATGTGGAAGGAAAGGTCCGATATGATCGGATACTTT
>JAGCNA010000325.1 GCA_017646185.1 Clostridia bacterium | reverse complement strand
GTGTTGCTCTTTCCGGTGGTATCTATAACCAACATGCCGTCTTCAACGCTTACGTTTCCGTTGGAAGTCTTTTTAAGTCCTTCGATATCGGCTGCAGCGTCAAAATTGTTTTCATACAAAACGTATTCGGTTTCGTCGGCATTTTTTATAACCGCATATACGGTACGGCTCTTGCCGTCTTTTTCTGCGGTAAGGGAATAAACGCCCTTTGTATCAAACTTCACGCTTGTTACGGTTTTACCGTCAAGTGTCCAAACGGGGGATTCAAGTACTGTGCCGTCGCTAAGCTCTACGGAATAGGCGGTAAGGTCAATATCCTTGCCTGCATCTCCGGTAACAGCGGGGGAAGCGTTTGTGATAACCTTTGCTTCTTCTGCAAAAGCTTCCGTTAAAGGAATTGCCGTTAACAGAGCGATAAGCATCAATGCGCAAAGTACAAAAGCCAAAACTCTTTTCATGGGTGTGCCTCCTTGAAATGTCTATTTATTTGAATTGATATCGTCGATAGCATCGGCGATCATAAATTTATGCTTTTCCAAAAATTCACGGGCAGTGCCCTGTTCACAGCCGGTTTCATCGCAGATAATACGTATAGCTCTGTCCACCAGCTTTTTGTTGGAGGGAACCATATATGCCATATAATTGCCTCTTACTCTGCCTGTGCGTACCATTCCGCCGGTAGAAAGCATATTAAGTATCATTTTCTGTGCCGTGCCTGCCTTCATACGGGTGGAGCCGTTTATAACCTCGGCACCCACTACGGCGATCATAGACACGTCGGAAAGGGGGATAAGCGCACTGTCGGAATTACAGGATACGCACATAGTCTTTGCTCCGATAGAACGGGCGTAAACAAGCGCGTTTTGCACGCAAGCCGCGGAACCGCTGGCGGAAAGACCGATACATACGTCCTTTTCGCAGAAATTCTTTGCCTTTAACTGTCTTACAATGGATTCGGGGTCGTCCTCCGCGTCCTCTATGGAATCAAACGCCGCGTCTCTTCCGCCTGCAATAATTCCCTGCACGGTTTCTGCGGAAACACCGTATGTGGGAGGGCATTCGCTTGCATCAAGCACGCCCAGTCTGCCGGAAGTTCCTGCGCCAACGTAAAAAACTCTTCCGCCGCCGGAAAGTATTTCTGCATAAAGATCTATACCTTTTGCAATTTCGGGCAGTGCTTTTTCCACCGCATCCGCTACCGTTTTATCCTGATCGTTAATAGCCTTTGCGATTCCCAAAGCGTCAAGCTTGTCAATATTTTTCGTCTGTTGATTAGTGCTCTCTGTGCGGAGCGAAGCAAACTCGGACATAACGTCACCTCTTTTAAAAAATCTACCATAATAGTATATAATAAGTTTAGCATACGGGAAAAATAAAATCAATAGTAACCCAAAAAATAGGAAAATAAAATTGACAAAATACCGCCTAAGTGGTATTATGTACGTGAGGAGGTTTTGAACGTGGCAGTAAAGAAAAAAGACCTTATTTCAATAGTTGTTCCTTGCTATAACGAAAGCGAGGCACTACCTTATTTTTATAAAGAAATAGCAACCGTTGCCAAGAGTCTGGATGCGGATCTTGAGATTATCTGTGTGGACGACGGTTCTAAAGACGATACACTCAAAAAGCTTCGTATCCTTGCCCAGAACGACAGCCGCATACGCTATCTTTCCTTTTCCCGGAATTTCGGTAAAGAGGCAGCTATGTATGCGGGACTCAGCGCCGCAAAGGGTGATTACGTTGCGATAATGGATGCGGACCTTCAGGATCCTCCGTCATTGCTTCCCGAAATGTACGAAGCTGTGCGTTACGGCAAGTATGACAGCGTGGCAACCAGAAGAAAGACAAGGGATGGGGAACCTCCCGTGCGTTCCTTCTGCGCCCGTGCTTTTTATAAGATAATGAGCAAGATAAGCGATACCGAATTGGTGGAGGGGGCAAGAGATTTCCGTCTTATGCGCCGCCGCATGGTGGACGCTATCCTTTCCATGACAGAATACAACAGATTTACCAAGGGTATTTTCTGTTGGGTAGGCTTTAAAACCAAGTGGCTTGAGTACGATAATATCGAGCGCGTTGCGGGAAGCACCAAATGGTCCTTCTGGAAATTGCTTAAATACTCCTTTGAGTGTATTTACAATTTCTCCACCGTTCCTTTGGATATATCCTCTTTTTCCGGATTTGCTCTTTGCATACTTTCGGTTATCGGAATTCTCATCGTTATTATCCGTGCGCTGTGCGGAGTTCCTTCCGCAAACGGCTGGGCATCCCTTTTGTGCGTAATACTTTTTGTTGGCGGATTACAGCTTTTCTGCATAGGTATTCTGGGAAAATATCTTTCCCGCACTTATATGGAAACCAAAAAACGTCCGATCTTTATCGTGCGTGAATCAGAGGAGGATATTAAGAAAAAATGATAGAGCTTGGTATTATCACTTATCAGCCTAACGGAGACGGTATCCGCTGGGTAAAGAGTCTGGGACTTAATAACGCGGAATTCTGCCTTAACGGGGACGAGATATATTCGCTCAACGCAGAGGACGTAATAAACGCCTGCAAGGAAACCGGCGTTAAGGTTGCTTCTGTGGGACGTTGGGGAAGATTCAGAATAAACGAAGACGGCAGTATAAACGAAAAAGAGCAAAAGGACGAATTTTTGCTTATAGATTTTTGCCGCAAGATAGGATGTCCCGTATACGTTACAGGCTGTAACTATATTGACGGACTTTCCTACTACGCGAACGTAACCGCTACTATCAACTATTTCAAATCCCTTATGGATTACGCTGGGGATGACGTAAAGATATGCACCTACAACTGTAACTGGAACGCATATACCAATAAGCCCCACGAATGGGATAT
>JAGCNA010000324.1 GCA_017646185.1 Clostridia bacterium | reverse complement strand
GCTTGCTGACCGAATTCGTGGGCAACTCTGTCGGAAATACGCATCATAAAACGGCGGAGGAGGAGAGTTAGCATTCTGTCCTCGCAGTTTTTCATTATCTCTTCCTGAATTTCCGTAACACTTATGGCGTTCAAAAACATACTGCCGGTATAATCCTTTATCCGTCTTGCAAGGGAGGTAACCTTTTCCATTGCAAGTTCGGAGGTATAGGGCGGGGAATCGAAATACAGTCCGTCCACGGTTACACCACGTTTTGCGATCATATATCCTGCAACGGGGCTGTCAATACCGCCGGAAAGGAGCAGAAGTCCTCTTCCGCTGCTGCCCGTAGGCATACCGCCTGCGCCTCTGGTTCCGTTGCCGTGAACGTATGCGGCGGTATCACGTATTTCTGCGGTTACGATAACCTCGGGGTTATTAACGTCAACCTTGATGCCCCCAACCTCTTCCAATATAACCTCACCGCAGAGTGCGGAAATTTCGGGAGATTTTAAAGGGAACTTTTTATCGCTCCTTTTTGCGTTGCATTTAAAGGTCTTTTTACCGCCAACCAGCTCATAAGCGTGCTCACGCACCGCCTCAAGGACTTGGTTTATATCTTTTTCGCATTTATATCCTCTGCAAACGGACACAACGCCGAAAACGGTAAGCATTTTTTGGAAAGCGGTGTCGATATCCGCATCGTCCGAAGGGGTGATGCACATGGTGGACTGGGAATATTCAAGGGTAAATTCCCCCTCCACCTCTTTTAATTTTTTGCGCACGTTCTTTTCAACAAGAGCTACAAAGGTGGAACGGTTTAAGCCCTTTAACACCAGTTCGCCGTATTTAAGTAAAATTATCTCTTTCATTTTAAAAGCCTTTCTCCACCCAGCAAAAGTGCGTTTTTCAGGGTGAGTATATCTTCTGTAGTTGTTTTGGGTGAAATACTTATGCGCAGAGCATAGATAACGTCTTCGGTCTTAACTCCGTATGCTTCCAGCACCGTGTTTCCCTTTGCCCGTGTAGAGCAGGCGGAGGAAGCGGAGCAGTACACCCCGTTTGACGATAAGAAGTTAATAAGTGTTTCGCTCCTTATCCCACGGGAGATGCAGGAGATTATATGGCTGCATCTGCTCTCGGGCAGGTTAAATTCAAGGTAGGGCACTTCTTTTAAAGCGGAAAGGGTGTTTTCGTACATCTCGGGCAGCTTTTCCGCATTATACAGCTTCAGCGCTTCCCCGAAGGAGAGGATACCGTTTAAATTCTCCGTCCCGCTGCGGAACCCTTTTTCCTGACCGCCCCCAACGATAAGAGGCTTTATCTTTGCGTTTTTCTTTATTACAAGTGCGCCCGTTCCCTTAAAACCGCCGATCTTGTGGGCGGAAACGGAAATACTGTCGCACAGACGGTAATCGGAGGTGCTGTCGCACTTTGCAAATCCCTGCACAGCGTCCAAATGCAGGTGGGCGCCGCAACCGCTTATATCTATCAGTTTTTTAATCTTTTTAATATCGTACTTGGCGCCGGTTTCGTTGTTTACGGACATAAAGGAAGCGAGCGCTACGGGGCGGGAAAACGCTTCTGTTAATTCCTTTTGGTCGTGAACACCGTTTTTGGTGGAAACACGCACAACCTCCCAGCCCTCCTGCTCCAAAGCCTTTCTGGGTTCATGAATCGAGGGGTGCTGGCTGTCAGCGGTTACGATACGGGTGGAAAACTGT
>JAGCNA010000323.1 GCA_017646185.1 Clostridia bacterium | reverse complement strand
GTGAGCTACGAGAACGATATTGCCGTTTTCGATAACGATACCCTTTTCGATACCTGCTGCTGCAGAACCGGGAGTAGGTACAACAGTAACAACCTCATAAAGGTCGCCTGCGGGCTTAAGAAGAACGCTTATTGCCCAGTTAGGGTTACAAGCATTGTATTCGTCTACGGTTTCGATAAGAGCGTTATCTTCGCCGCCGATCTTCTTGTCAGCTTCGATTGCGAAGGTGTAACCGTATGCGTTGTCAAATTTAAGATTCTGACCGTCATCGGGATTGGTGTCGGCAGGATCGTTGATCTGACCGTCTTTCCAGGTAACAACGTTATCTGCGGAAGCAGAAACAACGAACGTTGCAAACAAAGAAAGAACCATACACATTGTGAGCATAAGAGATAATGCTTTTTTCATTTGTTTTTCTCCTTTAAGAATTATTTGTCTCCGCCCCTATGGCAAGAGATAGTTTTAACTGTATTTATACTATCACGAGTTTGTTATTTTGTCAAGAAATTGACATGGAATTTTAATTTTTTATTGCAAAATTTACAGTTTTCCCCAAAAGTTTACTTGCTTTTGAAAAATGCCTGCAGCCAAAGAATCCGTTATACGCGGAAAGCGGGCTGGGATGCGCCGCCGTAAGCACGTGATGATGGGGGGAGGTAACCAGTTTTCCCTTTTCTTTTGCGTAATTTCCCCAAAGCATAAAGACTATGGGCTCTTCCCTTCGGTTAAGCTCGGATATAATACGGTCGGTAAGTATTTCCCAGCCTTTTCCTCTGTGGCTGCCGGGAGAACCGCCCCGTACGGTAAGCACGCTGTTAAGCAGCAGAATGCCGTTATCCGCCCAATCGTAAAGACAGCCGTGGGAAGGAGGAATAAAGCCGATATCATCGCTTAATTCTTTATAAATATTTTTGAGTGACGGCGGAATATCCACGCCCTTTTGCACAGAAAAACACAGTCCGTGTGCCTGCCCCGGACCGTGGTAAGGATCCTGCCCGATAATTACCACCTTTACATCCTTATACGCAGTACGCTTCAATGCGTTGAAAATATCGTTCATAGGCGGATACACGGGATAATTTTTACCTATATATTCGGATTTCAAAAACTCTCTTAATTTAAGGTAATATTCTTTTTCAAATTCACCTGCCAGAACCGTATCCCAATCGTTGCCGAAGCAGACCATAAAAACACCTCCGTTACAAGAATTTATTATAGCAAACCCCGTAAAACTTTTCAACACAAATTTGTATTGACTTTTCCCCTTCCCCGTTATAAAATAAAGTGTAAATGTTTAAAAACGGAAAGAGGTGGAAAAGATGGATTCGGGCAGTAACGGCAGTTTTGGGAAAGGAGACCGAAGTGTCTTTTCCGCGTTTTTATTTATAGTATAAATATGTAACACGGGAAGCTTTTCCCAAAAAACCGCACTCCTAAAAATTCATTTGAGGAGGTATGGCAAAATGGAAGAGAACGTAACCCGCACACTCTTTGATAAAGAAGAGATAGAAAAAGAAGAAATTGAACTTTTGCTTGAGGAAAAACGCTACCGCGAAATAAAGGAGCTGTTTTCCGAAGCACAGCCTCAGGATATTGCATACGCCATAGACGGTATGAGCGACAAGGAAACTGTGCTTGTATACCGATTGCTTCCCAAGGAAATGGCGGCGGAAGTTTTTGTTGAAATGGACACCGACCAGCAGGAAGCACTTATACAAAGCTTTTCCGACGCAGAGTTAAGCGAAATCGTAAACGAGCTTTATGCCGACGACGTTGTTGACATTATCGAAGAAATGCCTGCCAACGTGGTAAAGCGTATACTCCGCAACGCAGACAGCGAAACACGGCGGTCTGTAAACGAGCTGCTCAAGTATCCCGAGGACAGCGCCGGAAGTATTATGACAACCGAATACGTGCGCTTTGAAGCCGACTTCACGGTGGGCGAGGCGCTGACACGTATTCGCAGAACGGGCGT
>JAGCNA010000322.1 GCA_017646185.1 Clostridia bacterium | reverse complement strand
TCGTATATTTCCAAGCCTGCTTCATAGATTGCGGTGCCGGGAGAAACTGATATTACGGAAACTCCGTCGGGAGCGTCATCGCTTATAAATTTACCGTATTCGGGGGTAGTGCGGGCGTCGGACTCGGACATAACGGTAATATGAAGCTTGGGAGAGGTCTTTACGAAATCGGTATCGCCGTAATCGGGAAGTTCGCCGTATTTTACAAGATTTTCAAAAACCTTTATAGCATCGGTTATGGGAATACTGAAGCCTATACCTTCGAATTCATCCATAAGCTTAAGAGTATTTATGCCGATAACCTGACCGTTTATATTAAACAGAGGTCCGCCGGAGTTACCGGGGTTTATGGGGGAATCGGTCTGGATAAGGGTCATGGTCTTAACCACGTTGCCCATATCGTCTGTACATTCCACGTCGCGGGCAAGACCGGAAACGATACCGGATGTCATTGTTCCCGCAAGGGTGATATCATAAGGAGTACCGATAGCATAAACGGGCTCGCCTACGGAGATCTTATTGGAATCTCCCAGCTCCACGGGAATGAGCCCATCGGCTTCTATACGCAAAACTGCAAGGTCGGTTACGGAATCGGAGCCGATAAGACGGGCTGTATATTCCGTACCGTCATAAAACTGAACGGTTATGGTATCCGCATCCTCGATAACGTGGTGATTGGTTGCAATATATCCGTCTGTCGACAAAACGAATCCGCTTCCCAAGGCATAGCCTGAAGAATCTTTAAAGGAACAGATAATGGAAACACAGCTTACGGAACACTTTTCATATAATTCCGTCTGCACGGTGATGACCTTATCGTAATCGGTTATATTAAGATTAAGCTCGGGGTTATCCGTGGGTACAAGGCTTGTTTCCGTATCCCCTCCCACAGAAGGACGGGTTTGAGAAGTCTCGTTATTACCAAAGGGATCCTCCGGCATTTCGGGCAGTAAGCCGGGTACGCCGAGATAATCCAAAAACAAAGAAGCCGCAAGACCGAAAACGCAAAACAGCGTGAGGGCGGTCATTACTATACCAAAAACAAGAGCTTTTTTGCCTGCACCGTTTTTCTTTTTGTTTTTATAATCCCAGTTGTTTGAAAAAGTGGGAGAAGGGTCGTAAGGACGCCAGCCTTCAGCGTGAGGGGGGATATAATATTTCGGTTCTTCACTTGAAGCGGCGGTTGTTTCCGCTGTCTTTTCGACCTGTGTATTATCATTTATCTGCTCCTCGTTAAGCAGTTCGTCTTTTCTTTCGTTTTCGTTCATTCACAAATACCTCCTTGCATGTTATTGTATAAAACTAACGTCGTAATCCTGCGGTAGCAATAGTCTGGGGAGCCAAAGGCAAAGCAAAGCGGAAGGTGGTATGCCCACCCTGCTCCGAGGTAACGGTTATTGTTTCACCGTGGGATGCCAGATTTGTTTTTACTATATACAGACCCAAGCCCATCCCCGTTTTATCAAGTCCGCGGCTTCGGTCGCTTTTATAAAACCGTTCAAACAACAAAGGAAGCTCTTCCTTGGGGATACCGTCGCCGGTGTTGGTTATTTCAAAGAAAGCCTTTTTGCCCTCCTTGCCCATATTTATGGTTAGCTTTCCCCGTTCATTACAGAATTTAACGGCGTTTTCGGTGAGATTATATACCACCTGATGAATCGAATCCGTATCCGCCATAACGAAAACGTCCTCTTCGCAATTAAACTCTATCTCCAGATGCTTGCTTTCTATCTTGCTCTCAAGTCCGATAAGCGCCTGACGGGCTTTTTCGGTGAGATTGAATCTTACGGGATTTATATTTCCCTTACCCGCTCTGGACATCTCAAGCAAAGAGGATACCAGACGGGAAAGACGGTGGGTTTCGGAGGATATTACCTCAAGGCATTGCTGTTGTTTTTCGGGAGGGATGGTTCCGTCCAGAATACCGTCCGCAAAGCCGGCAATGGTTGTCATAGGCGTGCGCAGGTCGTGGGAAACGTTTGCAATAAAGGTATTGCGGTTTTCCTCCGTCTTGCTCAAAGAATCCGCCATATTGTTTATAGCCTGTGAAAGAGTTGTAATTTCATCCTGCCCCGTTACGGGAATACGTTCGGTAAAATCGCCCATCGCATACTGTGCGGCGGCGTGGGATGCTTTTTTGATAGGTGCGGTAATACGCTCGGAAACTATATACACACCGATAAGCATTGCCAGAAATACCCAGAGGGATATTGCCACAAACAGTTTTATTACCTTGGAAACAAAGCCCGCATCGGTAATATTCGGGGTGGTTACAAGAATTATACCGTCCGCCGTGCCGTGGTTACCCACTATGATATAGAAATAGTTGAGGGATTTTTTGGAAAGCATACCGTCAAGATCCGAAATGGTGTATTTGCTTCCCCCGTCCAGAATATCCGCCGCCACATCGGCAGACAGTCCGGAGGTATAACGTGTACCCAAAAGAAACTTTCCGTCACATCCGAAGATGAGGATATCGGACGTGGTCATTTTGGCAACACCGCTTATATTTTCTTTAAGCTCGGTTCGGTATTCCGAAACCAGATCCTCTAATCCCCCTTTTTCCGTAACGGCGGAAAGGGTTTTTATGTTCGTGGCAACGCTGTGGGCGGTACGCTGCATAAGCGCGTCACGGGTCTCCATAGAGTTGTTGGTAAGTACGGCGGACAAGATAACGCCAAGCAAAATAAAGCTTACGAAAATTATTGCCGCAACCGCAGACAAATATCTGGTAAAGATGCTTTTAAACACGCACTTGCCCTCCCGTATATTTTTCTGTTTACTATTGTACCACAATAATCCAAAAAATGCAAATAATAAACTTGTAAACTATTTATGACTATTTTTTTAATCGGTCAAGAGATGCGGTGATACTGTCCAGCTTACCGCCAAAGTGTTCGTACGCAGGGTCTGAAGCATCCATAAGGGATTTAAGGTTTTCGAGTTCGGTTATAACAGCCTGCAGATATTCGGTCTTTTCCACATCGGATCTACCCGAAGGATCGAAATCCCCGTGCTTATCCGAAACAGCTTTTACCGCATCCGAAAGCTGTGCATAATCCTCTTTCAAAAGATAACCGTATACCTTTTCCAAAAGGAACAAAAGGTCCTTGCAGTACCCTTCCACCGTCTTGCCGTACATATCCGTGGTAACGGCGGGATTGCGGTAAAGGGATTTGCCGTAAACTGTATCAAAACCGAAGTTCTGCATATATTCCAGCGCAAAAACGGAATTGCCCTCTGCGCCGACGGTTGATGAATACAATACCTGATCCCGTACGATTTCGGGCGTTTCTCCGTCATAAGTGCCGATACCGAGAATGATATCGCATTTTTCTCCCACGATGCTCTTCATTTCGTCGCCGTATTTTATCTGGTCTTCGAGCGTAGCGGAATAGATCATCGGATATATTTCATCTATAATTCCCTGCTCTGTCCAAGCAGAAACGTCCTGGAACACGTACTTTTTACGATCTTCATCCCCGGAAAAGCAGGTGCAGGAGAAGGTTAATCCGTAATCCTTCACAAGACGGGATGCCGAGAAAGCAAACGAGGTTATTATATCACACCTGAATTCGCACCATTCATCCCACAGTTCATGGGTGATCGGCATATCCGCAGGGTTGAGCACGGTATTGTACTTCGCCTTGAAAGCATTGATTATATCTTGATTATATCCGTGGTCCTCGTATCTGTCCGCGCTGTAATAGGTGGGCAAAGGGAAACGGATATAATCCAGCTGAATACCGTCTATATCGTAATTTTCGCACACCTCGCGGATAACGTCCAGCGTCCAC
>JAGCNA010000321.1 GCA_017646185.1 Clostridia bacterium | reverse complement strand
TGAATGGGTGCCGGAAGAATCTGCCCCCGCAGATGAATGGATGCCGGATGAAGATTTCCCGCCGGCAGAAGAAGCTCCGCCGGCAGAAGAAGCTCCGCCGGCAGAAGAAGCTCCGCCCGAGGAAGATGACGAGAAAACATACAAGCTCGTTATAAAGGTAGTCCAAATAACAACAGACGGTTTTAAGGGTTACGTAAGAAATAAAAATGATATTTACGATATAAACGAATACGTTACGGTTATAAATGAAGAACGGGAAAAGCCCATTAAGGATGACACGGTTGATGTGTATTTTTCTGAATATGACGGATACACCGTGTATGCAGAGCGAATATTTGTTGTAAAGGAGTAAAAGAAAATGAAAAAGTGTTTTTTACGGTTGTTTGCAATTATTATTGTTGTATGTATGCTTATTTGCGGATGTAATGACGTTCCCGAAAACGCAGTATCCGTACCCGATGCCGAGAGCAAGGCTCCCGCAGAAAAACTGCCCGTTTCCTCTCCCGACAGTGTTGCCGTGACCGATTTTGCGGTGAACCTGTTTAAAGCAAGCGGTAAAGACGGAGAAAACACACTTATATCTCCCTTATCCGTTTTAATAGCGCTTTCTATGACGGCAAACGGTGCCGAAAACGACACCCTTATACAAATGGAAAACGTGCTGGGAATGCCTGTAAACGAGCTGAATGATTTTATAAAGACTTATTCCGCTTCCCTGCCCCAAGGGGAAAAATACAAGCTTAATTTGGCAAATTCAATATGGTTTAAGGACGGTTTCCCCGTAAACGATGAATTTTTGCAGATAAACGAATCTTACTACGGCGCAGGCGTTTACCAAAAGCCCTTTGATGACAGCACCGTAAAAGAGATAAACGATTGGGTAAACGAAAAAACGGAAGAAATGATACCCGAAATACTTAAGGAAATACCCGAAGATGTAATAATGTACCTTATAAACGCTCTTGCTTTTGAAGCGGAATGGGCGGAAAAATACAGCGAATACAGCGTTGGGGAGGGTACCTTTACCAAAGAGGACGGAACTGTGCAAACCATAGAAATGATGCGCAGTATGGAAGGCAAATATATTTCCGATGAAAACGCAGAAGGATTTATAAAGTACTATAAGGACGGCAAATACGCCTTTGCGGTACTGCTTCCCAAGGAAGGCATGCGTGTGGCGGATTACTTGAAAACGCTGGAGGGAGATACCCTTAACAATACATTGTCTTCTCCCCAAAATCTTTCCGTTTACGCGGGACTTCCCAAGTTTGAAACGGAATTTGATGAGGAAATGTCGGATATTCTTAAATCAATGGGTATGACCGATGCTTTTGACCGTGATGTTGCCGATTTTTCGGGAATAAGCACCGAAAAAGGGGAAAATATTTTTATAAGCCGTGTTTTGCACAAAACGTTTATTTCCGTAGCGGAAGAGGGTACGAAAGCAGGCGCAGTAACGGCGGTTGAAATGACAGATGAAAGTGCACCTCATATAGACAAAACTATTATTCTCGACAGACCCTTTGTGTATATGCTTATCGACTGCGAAACCAATATCCCCTTCTTTATGGGAACGCTTATGAGCATTGACGAAGTCCCCGAAACGGAAATAACGGAGCATACCTTTGAGGCGCAATACATCCGTGCCGACGGGTATCACGACGAGTTCGAATATCCAATTGTGAAAGTAATACGATCCGTTGAAGATCTGAACGCTCATTATGAGGAATATAAAGATTATTTTCTTTTGGATGGAGGCGGACTGGGTAATCCTCCCACATTTAAGGAAGCCTGCGAAAAGTATGACGATGAGTTCTTTAACAAAAAGCTCCTTATACTCGTATTGCTTGAAGAAGGAAGCGGCTCAATACACCACGAGGTGAAATCCGTAAAAACAAGCGGCAGCAACGTGGAAATCGATATAGAAGTTAATATCCCCGAAGTATGTACCGATGATATGGCTGAATGGCATATAATGATCGAAGTCGATAAGGATTCGGGAATTGAAAAAGGCGATAATATCAAGGTAAACTTAAGTTAAGCAAGGAGTGTGCGTATGAAGCGATTACTCGCAATAATGCTGATGCTCGTTACAGTACTTGCATCTTTAACCGGTTGTATAACGTCTCCAGGCGGTATCGATGAATCTGTTGATGGCGAATCCGTCGATAATTCCGAAGAAATTTCCGTGTCGGTCGCTGAGGAAAAATTCCGTATTCTTCAATACACTTGGGACGGTTGGGGAATATCTTATAAAACCATCGAAGCTTGCGATACGTTATATAACATTATTGATTCTCTGAACAATATGAAAAAAACGGGTGAAACCGTGCCGAAAATATCCGATGACGTTCTTGAGC
>JAGCNA010000320.1 GCA_017646185.1 Clostridia bacterium | reverse complement strand
CACTTGAAGGTGCTGAAGTTTTCTACAATGCCCAGCACGGGTACGTTCATAAGATTAGCCATATTGACAGCCTTTTCAACGATCATACCAACCAATTCCTGAGGAGAGGTTACTACCACGATACCGTCGATAGGCAAAGACTGGAATACGGTGAGAGGAACATCACCCGTTCCGGGAGGCATATCAACGTACATAAAGTCAACGTCGTTCCATACAACGTCTGTCCAGAACTGCTTTACCACGCCTGCAATAACGGGGCCGCGCCATACAACGGGAGCTGTTTCGCTCTCAAGCAGCAGGTTAAGGGACATTACCTGAATACCCGTTTTGGTAACTGCGGGAAGCATACCCATTTCGGTGCCCATAGCTCTTTCGTGAAGACCGAAGGCATTGGGGATGGAAGGACCGGTTATATCTGCATCCAGAATAGCGGTATTGTATCCCAGACGGTTGGTATATACGGAAAGCAGAGAGGTAACAAGGCTTTTGCCTACGCCGCCCTTACCGCTTACTATGCCGATAACCTTGCCGACACGGGAATAATCGTTTAATTTTTCTTTCATCGGTTCTGTGCGGCTTGAACAGTTTTCACCGCAGGAAGAACAGTTGTGAGAACATTCACTCATATTAAAACATCTCCTTTTCTTTTCGGTATATAATATACCCCTTTTTGCCTGAAATGTCAATTATATAAAGGCAAAAGATTTGCACTCATTGACAAAAAGCGGTATTAAGTGGTATAATGAATAAAAATAACGGCAAAAGGGGGATAAATACTTGAAGACCCAAATTTTTTATATAACCGCATACGACCGTCCTTTTATGGCAGACAGCCTTACCTTGTACCGTGATACCGCTGTTATGGATGCAGACACTTACGGTCTGCGCAACGCATATATACTGGTGTTTGATAAGGACGGAAACCTTTACGAAGGAGGAAGCAACCTTTCTTCCGGCGAATACAGCGTGCAAAAAAGCGTGGTTTTGCCCGAAAACGGTTTTGCGGTTGCGTTTTCCGCCACCCACCCTTTGTATAAATACTACCTTTTGGCAACAGAAGGCGCCGTTATACACAATTCCACCATTTCTCTTATTTACCCCTTATACGCAAAGTACGAGGACGGAACCTTAACGGTCGTTGCGGATATTTCCGAAAACGAAACGGAAAACACGGTAAAATATCTGTTTGTGGGTAATTCCTGCACATATATAAACGGCAACCCCATAAAGTTCAAAGGCTTGTGCAAAGCCGCAGGGTTGGACGTTTCTGTGGATTACTGTACCTTTGGCAGCGCATATTTTTATGAATACGCAGACGAAAACCACCCCAGAGGTCAGGCACTGCGTAAAATGCTGGGCGCAAAGAAATATGATTATATCGTTTTGCAGGACGGAACTCCCTGCCCCTTCGGCAAGCGTACAGAAGCTTTGGAAAAGCTGCTTACGCTGGTTGCGGAAAACGGAGCAAAGCCTCTGCTGTATATGAGATACGGCTATGAGCCGGATAAAAGCAAGCGTATTGCCGCCAATGCGGATATGTGCAAAACCTTTATGGCAATGGGCGATCTTTACGATATACCCGTGTGCCCCGTGGCGAATGCTTTTTCCGATTGTATTGTTAAACACCCCGAGATAAATCTGTATGCCGACGATGAATCCCACCATTCCAAGGCGGGAAGCTATCTGGCGGCGTGCTGTCATCTTTATTCCTTCTGCAAAATAAACCCCGTAGGCAATACCTACACCGCAGGGCTTGATAAAAACACCGCCGAAAAACTGCAAAAGATCGCCCTTAACGCCTGCGGCGGACTGGACGAAAAGCAGATAAAGGAAACCGTAGAAGCGGTTGTGGAAAAGAAAAAAGCCGAAAAATGTAAAAAAGCCGATACACACAACCTTAAATGGGGCGTTATCGGCGCGGCAGCGGGAACTGCAGCTACCGTGGCGGCAATGGTAATCGTAAATAAAAAGATAAACGCCTTCAAGAAAAAACGCGCCGCAAGCAAAAGAAAATAGGGGTTGATTTTTGCCAACCCTTGTGATATAATCTCACTTGCGCGGAGGCTTAGCCCAGTTGGCTAGAGCACTTGCTTGACGTGCAAGGGGTCACAGGTTCGAGTCCTGTAGTCTCCACCAAAAAATCCTCGTTCTGTTGAACGAGGATTTTTTCATTTGTGTCCGCAGGACACAACTTCATTTAGCCGAAGGCTAACATCATTTTGAGCAAAGCGAGAACATCATTGTCCGCAAGGCGGACACAAAACGAAGTTGTGCTTCGCACAAATGAAGTTGCACGACCTGCAAATGATGTGATGCTTCGCATCAACGATGTTTCGCTCCGCGAAAACACATCCCCGCCGCACCGTGTATTATTGACAATTCGTTTTTTGTCTGATATAATTATATCGAAAGCGAGGCGTAAATATGGCGTATCTTTTTTCATCGTTTTTTTACTTATTTTTCTTTGGGCTTCCCTTGGCTGCGATAGTATTTTTTGTTGTTTCGTTGATTCGCTATTTGCAGGCAAAAATAAAAAACAAAAAGCAGGGCGCGCCGTTTTCTGTTTATTCCCGCGATGAAATGGTTAAACGAACAACGCTTTTGGTAATTTCCATAATCGTTGCTGTGGTGATAGTGGCTGTTGTCGTGGGCATTTATATTCTCTTGCTCAACGCTATTGCGTATTTAGGTCCGGAGTTTACGTGAAAAAACGCACTTTTTATACTCTGCTGTTTTCGGTTATCGGTATTTGCGCTGCTTTGACGGTTGCCCAACGGCGACGAAAAGCGTTGCGGCTATTGTATTATTGAGATACGCTTTGGTCAGGGAGGACCGGAAAATGAATGAACTGATTTACGTACTAATCTTTTTTGCTTTATTCGTAACTGCTTTGGTGTTAATTCTGATACCCACTTTCAAAAACGCAAAAGCGTGTAACGGCGTTGAAAACACGGATACCTTTACAAGATATTTCTGCTTTCTTTTGAACATTTCTCCCGAAGAAGCGTTGGAAACGTTATCCGTGAAAAGCGAGCAGGATGAAATGAGCTACACGCTTCTAAAGGAAACGCGTATTATTATTTTTTTGGATGGCGCAGCGTCGGTCGATTATGATATTTCCTTTTACAAGCACGAAGAAAAATACTATATGTGCGTGCGCCAGATTCCGAATGTTATTATCAAAAGAACGTTTATCCCCATAGTAATCAATCCTTTTTTTGTAAAAAAGCTTAACGCGGTTCCCTTCGCTTACAACCGCTTTTTGACTATAAAGGATATTGCGGAAAGCGTATAGGATTTTGCTTATATCGAGGTACTTTTATGACAAACCAAGAATTTATTCACTGCGACGATAACAATACCAACCTTACCCTGCACGATTGCATTGCGGAAAAAGTTTATCTGCGGAACGGAAAGCTGGTATTTGAATTTCCCGACGGGTTTGAGATATTACCCGAGCATCCCGATAACCCTTACAACAAGCTTATGGTCACAGATGCTGCGAAAGTTGAGTTTACTTTGATTGATGACTATAAATCTGTATGCGGTGTTCAGGCTCGTGTTTTTGTACAGGAGCGTGAAAAGAACCGTAAGAGAACGGTAAAATGCTGGGACGCGGATTTATTTATAAAAACCATAAATTCCAAAAAATGCGCTTACGAGTTTATATACCACTATTTAAACACGCAAAACCCTTTTAATAACGTGATCTACGGTTATCTTCACGGCGAAGGAAAATACAGCTTTTGTGAATGCTGGTTGGAAATTTACGCTAAAAAGGTAAATTATTATTGGAATAACATTATTCCCTACTAAATCACCACCGATAAAAAAGGAACCGATTTCTCGGTTCCTTTTATTTTTGTTGTTTTTTATTCGTATAAATCAAGATTACCGACGATATGGCGTCTTACCATAAGGTAATCGGTTGCGGAAATTTTTCCGTCGCCGTTGCAATCCGCAGACAGTTCGCAGAGTCCCTCTATATCGTAGGTGCCGAGGAATTCGCGGCGGACACGGATGTAATCTCTTGCGTCCACAACACCGTTTCCGTCCACATCACCCAAGACCACAAAGCCGTAGGTTACGCCTTCGTTTCTTACGGTGCTGCCGGTTCCCACGAATTCGTATTCAGTGGTTACGGTAGCGTTGAACACAAACATATCTTCGCACTTTTTAGGGGTGACCCCTGCTTTAAGGCCGTAGATAATACCGCCGTCTGCTTCCATACCCGAAGCCTTTTCGGGCACAACGTAGTTGCGCTGGGTAAGACCCCAGTGGGTGAGCAGCCATTCGTTACGCTCTTTAAGCCAGGTGCGGAGGTAACCGAGGTTGCCTTCGTAGGTTTTTTCGGGAATACGCTCCAATGTGCTGTAAACTATATCTATCTTCCATTTTGCCTCTTTATAGTTACGGGCAAAGGAAGCGCTGTTTTCCGCTGTAACGGTATCTATATAGCTTATGCCGTTTACCGTGCGGGTATAAAGCTTAACTATACTATCCTGCAGTTCCAAAAAGCGGTCGTTACGGAGCTTTTGGAATTCGGCAACCTTGTTAAAATACCTGAACCAATCCACGTTGCAATATATGCCTTCGCAGGATTTGCCGCTTCCCCCCACGTTGTTATACGCAGTGTAATAGGAAGAAAGGCAGTTGCCCATGGTAAGGTCGAAATCCCAAACGGGACCGCCGTAGATCTTGCCGTCCTTAATATAAAAGCGTGTACTTCCCACGGAAATATCCACCTGCTTGAAATATTCGAGGATGATATAAAAATCCACGATGGAAGGGATATCAAAATATTTTTCGATTTCCGACATTTTGCCCGAAGAAAGGGCGTTTTCTGCTTTTCTTAAGAAAGCGTTTAAGGAATTCAACTGCTCTGCTGTGGGCTCTTCCGGCTCATTGAGAGCGAAGCGTATGCCCAGCACGGGGCTGTTGAGATATACTGTGCCCTCTTCCTCACGGACATCTCTTTCCAAAAGGAATTCGCCGTTATCGATATCAATATCCACACGGCTGCTGCCTGCCTCCACGGCTTCGCAAAGGATATAGTTTCCCTGCAAAACGCCGTTAAGATAAACGTCTACAAAGCGGCTGTCGGGAGTATACTGCAGGCAGGTGGCGTTCCGCGCGAAATCAAATACCATTTCGTTGCGGATAAGCGTTTTTTCATAGCAGTTTGCAAGCAAACACCATTTTTTTGCCTTGCCCATACCCAAAAGCTCGGTTTTGGAGCTTAACTTAAAGTTATAAGGCTTTTTTGCGCCGGAGGAGGTGGAGTTGCCGCGAACCTTTATCT
>JAGCNA010000319.1 GCA_017646185.1 Clostridia bacterium | reverse complement strand
GAAAGGATGGCGAGAGAAGCGGCGCCCACGTCTATAGGCATTACAGTACTTCCGTCAAGTAAAGTTATCTCTTTTGAAAGAGAACCGAAATATATCATCTGTATTACGGGACGGGCAAGCACTGCCAGACCAAACGCACTGGGAATAGCAATAATACCGGAAATGCGGATAGAAGAATGGATATAGCCTCTTACCTCTCTCTGACGCTCTCCTGCCAAAGCCGCAGACATTGCGGGCAGTATACTGAGCGCAATGGGATACACCAGAGTTGAGGGAACCAGATCTGAAATAGATATGGCAAGGGTAGTATATGCAGTATACAGCCTGTCCGCCATTTCTTCCGAAAATCCGGAAAAGATAAGACGGTTATTTATAACCACGGTATCAAAAAACGTGGAAAAATACAAAGCGGAGCCTGCAAGAGTTACGGGAACGGCAACTCGGAGTGCGTTTTTCGCAATAGCGGAGCGAGGGGAAACGGTACGGTCGGTATCCGGAATGTTGGAATTTCGACTAAGGTAAAAGGTTATTGCAAGATAAACCGTACCCACTATAACGCCGATAGAGATGCCGGAAACCGCAAACGCAGCCTGCACGGGACCACTCCATCCTCGGGAAGCGGCAAACGCCGCACCGCCCAAGCCAAGAATAAGCTTAAGTACGGCTTCGATAAAATTGGAAACCGCAGTGGGAACCATTTTTCTGAGTCCCTGAAAATATCCGCGTATGGAAGCGGTTATGCAGATTATAAACAGCGTGGGAGAGATAACACGCATAGGAAGCTCTGCGCCGGGATGGGCAGTTATTTCGCAAATGTAGTCAGCGCCGATAAACATTATCAACGAGCATATAAATCCGATAGCACCAAAGGTAAGAGCGCAGGTACGGAATATCTGGGAAGCCTCTGCACGTCTTCCCTTTTCTTTCGCTATTGCCACAAGTCGAGATACTGCCACGGGAAGACCCGAGGTGGAGATCATAAACAGCATGGCATATATTGAATACGCCGCGTTGAACACGCCCATAAACTCCCCAAGCTGATTGGCAAGAGGAATTTTAAACAGCACGCCCACAAGCTTGACGGCAAAATTAGAAACAGATATTATAGCGGCTTCCGCAATAAAGCTTTTGGAAGACTTGTCTATATTACTCATAACGTCCCTTCAATAATAAATCGTTTCAGCAGCCAAAATACTGCTTGTAGAACTTTTTGATCCTATCTTCACCTATTCCTTTGGGAGTATCAAGATACTCATAAGGATACTTCTGGTGGGCGATACGGTCGATTATCTCTTCATCGGGAGAAACAAGCTTGGTGATAGCACCTGCACCGCAGGCGAACACGCTGGAATGCTCCTCCATCATAAGAATATTATACAGATTTTCCTTGCCGGGAACGGAATATCCCGTGTTTTCCGCATTACCGACAGTATTTTTTTGTCTGTAAAGGTAATAAGGCTCCATACCGCTCTGGAGCATACGGTCATACACGTACTGCACGCAGGAAACCGCAAGCCTGCCCGAAGGATCGTATACGTTTTCCTTTGAAAAACGCAAAGCAGCAGCATTTTTAATGCTTAAGGTATGTAAGGTTATATTCTCAAATCCCATAGAAAGCACTTTTTCAAAGCTTGAGCAGAAGGTTTCGAAGGTATCTTCGGGAAGTCCTGCGATAAGATCTGCGTTTATACTGTCAAATCCTATACCGCGGGCAATATCGTACGCTTCAAAAAACTGCTGTGTGGTGTGCTGTCTGCCGATAGCGTGCAACACGTTTTCATTAAGACTTTGAGGATTGATGCTGACACGGGTAACTCCGCTTTCTTTGGCGGAAATAAGCTTATCTTTGGTAATCGTATCCGGTCTGCCCGCTTCAAAGGTAAATTCACGCAACACCGAAAGATCAAAGTTTTCGGTAACAGTGCCCAAAACTTTGCGTGTCTGCTCGGGAGAAAGAATAGAAGGAGTACCGCCGCCCACATATATGGCGGAAAGCTTGATTCCCAGTTCCTTCATTACGCAAGCGGTTGCTTTTATATCCTTTATCAAAAGCTCAACGTAATCGGGAAGCATCTTCAAAAGGCGGGGTGTTGAATAAGAAACAAAGGAGCAGTATTGACACCTTGTAGGACAAAACGGGATGGAAATGTACAACCCCGCAGTCTTTTCGCCTACGTCCTTAAGCATACGTATCTCGTTGTGGGCGGTACGTATGGAAAGCTCGGTCTTTTCTTTGGAAATATTGTGGTCGGTTACAAAAAGACGGGTAACGGTTTCGTCGTCATATCCTTTATCAAGATAAAACCTTGCCCTTTTCACGGGACGTAATCCCGTAATATAACCCCAAGGCAAAGAAAAACCGAACAGCTTTTCACCGGCAATAAGAAAGGCTTTGCCAATGGCGCACTGTGCATTAAGTTCATCGTGAACCGGAACGGAAAATTCATATCCGTCAGTAGAAAACTCCCCTTGCTCATAGCGGGAACCTGCATGTAATACGGCTTTGCCGTAATATCCGTTTCCGCGTTTTTCCAGAAAATATTCCGCGCTGTTGGGGCTGAGGTCAACACCCGTGGGGAATTTTTCACCGGGAAAATAAAGGAGAGAAAGGGTCTGAAAATAATAATCGTTTAACAGACCCGTAGTGTTATTTATTGTAAGTTTCATAAAGAAGCAGTATCAAGGTATACAGTAACGGGACCGAAGTTTTCCGCACTGATACGCATATCTCCTCCGAAAACGCCGCATACGACGGGAAGATTATCTCCGATCATATCGGCTAATTTTTTATAATATTCTTCTGCCTTCGCGGCAGGAGCCGCAGAAAGAAATTCGGGCCGTCTGCCGTGAGAGCAATCTGCGCAAAGAGTGAAATTGGAAATAAGCATTATAGAACCGCCTACGTCGCCTACAGATAAAGACATTTTACCAGCATCGTTACGGAAGATACGCATTCCCGAAATCTTCTTTGCCGCTTTTTTTATATCCTCTTCGGTATCCGTTGCGGTAACGCCGCAGAAAACCAAAAGTCCCAAACCGATATGGGAAACACTCTCCCCTTCTACGGTGCAGGAAGCGGAAAGCACGCGCTGAATTACTATCTTCATTTATACTCCTCTTCCTTCGCTGCCACGGGTAACGTCACGTACGTTGGGAACCTTACGCAACTGCGCCATTATACTGTGCAAATGGTCGATACTGCTACACTTAATAACAACAGTAAGCAAGCAGTTGCCTATATTCTCTCTTGCAGACATAGATACAACGTCAACGGACATATTCTTAAGCTGAACGGAAACGTCTGCAAACAATGCGGAAGAATACTCTGCATACACGTTCAAAACTGCATCGAACTTGCCTACTTCCCTCTTTTCAACCTGAGTAGACCAGGATGCTACTACCCATCTGTCCTTATCTTCGGGCTTTTGCAAGCCAGCCTGTGCGTTGGGACAATCATATTTGTGGATAGAAACACCGTAACCCTTGGTTATAAAGCCGATAATACTATCACCGGGCAGGGGGTTGCAGCATTTTGCAAACTTAACCTCGCAGCCTGAAACGCTGTCTATGATTACGGACTGAGAATTGGTTATTCTTCCTCTGGGAGCAGCGGGCTTTTCGGGAGCGGGGGCTTCCTCCTCCGGTTCGGGAGGACAAACCACACGGGTAAATTCATCTTTAAGCTTTGCGGCAATCTTGCTTATGGAAAGACCGCCGTAACCGATATTGTTGTACAAATCCTCGGGATCCGGCAGGCTGATACGAGCGGCAACGTTTGCAACTATCTCGTTCTTTTGAGCTTCGGAATAGCTTCTGCCGTAACGCTTCAGCTCACGGTCTACCTCGGTCTTACCGACAATAATGTTTTCTGCCCGCATTTCTTTTTTGAAATACTGGCGTATTTTATTTCGTGCTTCGCCGGAGCGTACGATTTTAAGCCAATCTCTGCTGGGTCCCTTGGATGCAGAGGAGGTAATGACCTCAACTATCTGTCCGTTTTCCAGTATTGAATCTATGGGAACGATACTGCCGTTTACTCGGGCACCAACCATTTTATTACCGACAGCAGAGTGGATAGCGTATGCAAAATCTATGGGAGTTGCATTTGTGGGAAGGTTTATAACGTCCCCTTTGGGAGTGAATACGAATATTTCGTCTTCAAAAAGATCTATCTTAAGCGGACGGTAGAATTCATCGGGATCATCCGTATCCTTTTCTGTTTCCAACAGAGTGCGGATCCACTGAAGCTTCTGATCAACTATCTTTTGAGCCTGCTCGCCGGATTTATACTTCCAGTGAGCGGCAAGACCGTACTCCGCTTCACGGTGCATATCCCAGGTACGTATCTGCACCTCAACGGGAATTCCCTCTTTACCTATAACCGTGGTATGAAGAGAACGGTAAAGGTTGGGCTTGGGAGTGGAAATATAATCTTTAAATCTGCCGGGAATGAAGTTAAAGGCTTCGTGAATTATACCAAGGGCGGTATAACAATCCAGTTCGGTATCCACGATAATACGGATAGCGTAAAAATCGTAGATTTCTTCAAAGCTTTTACTGCCGGAATACATTTTTTTGTATATGGAGTAAATGGACTTGATACGTCCCTCGAGACGGTATTTGATATGGTTTTCATCCAGCTTTTCGCCTACAAGAGATTTATAATGATCCAAAAATCCTTTGTTTTCACCGTAGCGTTTTTCAACGTCGATCTCAACTTCTCTGAAGCCGATAGGATCCAGATATTTGAGCGCCAGCATTTCAAGCTCCTGCTTTATCTTCTGAATACCCAAGCGGTGTGCCAAAGGAGCGTAAACGTGCATTGTCTCCAACGCAACGGAGCGCTGTTTTTCTTCACGGCGTACGTCCAGCGTCCGCATATTATGAAGCCTGTCTGCAAGCTTGATAAATATGACGCGGAGATCCTTGCTCATTGCAAGAAACATTTTACGCAGGTTTTCTATACTTTCATCCTGCTTTGTCTCAAAACGGATATGAACCAGCTTGGTAACACCGTCAACAAGATCTGCAACGTCGCTTCCAAACTCTTTTTTAATAACGTTTAAGGTTACCTTTTCCCCGCAATCCTCCACCGTATCGTGAAGAAAAGCGGCACATATTGAATCCGTATCCAGCTGAAGGTCTGCTACGATATCCGCAACAGAAAGAGGGTGTATGATATAGGGTTCACCCGAAATGCGGGTTTGTCCCTCATGCATCCTGAAAGCAAATTCATACGCTTTTGTAATTTTGGCTATATCGTAGCCGCCGCTTTGCTTTAATTTTTCTAAAAAGCTTTCAAAATTAACAGACATATAACACCGTACTTTATGCGTGTTTTGCCTTTATCCTTCCAAGCAGTTCGGAATTATCAAGATTGATCTTTCCGCTAAACGGCTTAAGATTGATGCGTATGAGCATGCCGGGAAAATGTTCCACTTCGGCAATGCCTTGTTCTTGCAAAACATCGCTTATAATCAATATTTTACACGCACTTATATCAGTATCGGTATCTTCACGGATACTGCTTACAAGGCGGCGCAGTGAAATGGGCTTGCTTCCGTCCAGACTGCGGCGCAGATAACGGAAAACCTCTCTGAAATCTGCCAGAGTGGGAATGCAATCCAAAGAAACGGGCTGTGTATTATCAAAATCCACGGCGCTCAGATAAGTTTCGTATTCGAGCTCAAGCAGATTTTTTTCGCCCTCTGCAAGTCTGATTCCTTTTATGAGAAGCTGGGGTGTTGCATTACCCAAAAATTCGTTGATTTCAAGAGAAAATGCTATATCGCACTTATCCCCTTCGCAGAAGGAAAAGTTTTCTGCACTCATACCGAAATAAACTGCGGTAAGATCGTTTCTGCTTCCGTCGGATACCCTTATCTTCATATGCTTGCCGCCGGAAAGGGGTGTAAGATTCTTTATAACCGCACCCTTAACAATAAAAACGGGAACGGGATTGGAAAGACCGAAAGGCTCAAGACGCTGAATATCCTCTGCCTGACGTAAAGTAAGCTCGGAAAATGAAGCTTCGCAGTCTATTTCCAAAGGAATAACAAGTTCGTTTTTCTTTATATGCTTCTCTGCGTAATCGTTCAATCTGGCGGAAAACGCCTCCAGATTCTTACGCTCTATAGATAAGCCTG
This sequence comes from Clostridia bacterium, assembly GCA_017646185.1. GTDB lineage: Bacteria > Bacillota > Clostridia > Oscillospirales > CAG-382 > SFLA01. The sequence goes on along the minus strand of JAGCNA010000319.1, from coordinate 19,406 downwards.
CCGCAAGCTCGTGTCCGCCGTATTCAAGCAAAAGATCGGAGCATTCGGCAAGAGCATCCATCAAAGAAAAGCCCTTGATGCTTCTTCCGCTTCCCTTGCCTATATCTCCGTCAAAAGAGAAAAGCACGCTGGGAAGGGAATATTTTTCGGTTATTCGGGAAGCAACAACACCGATAACACCTTGATGCCATCCATCGGAAGAAAGGACGTATGCGGTGTTTTCGGAATGGTGCTCCGATATCTGGGAAAGCGCCTGAGTATATATATCCAGTTCGGTAGACTGACGCAGTTTGTTTATCTCACAAAGTTCAGCGGCAATACGGTTTGCATCACCTTCGTTATCAGCCAGCAAAAGCTCAACCGCGCGAACAGCACTGGTTATTCTTCCAGCGGCGTTTATACGGGGTGCAAGCACGTAACCGATTGTGGAAGAGGTTATCTTTTTAACCTTCTTGCCGTTTTTGAAAATACCTACCTGCTCCATAAGGGCACGTAAACCCAGATACTTTGTGTTGGAAAGATTTTCGATACCTATAGTGGCAATAAGACGGTTTTCGCCAACAATCGGCATAACATCGGCAATAGTGCCGATAGCCACTATCTCTCCGTACCGCTTGCAGATATCCTCGCTGTTGCCGTGAAGGGCGCAAAGAAGCTTGAACACCACTCCTACCCCCGCAAGCTTTTTGAAGGGGTATTCGCAGTCTTCTCTGTGAGGGTTGACAACCGCCACGGCATCGGGAAGGATATCCCTGCAGCTATGATGGTCGGTTATTATCATATCCATTCCGAACTGCTTTGCATATTCGGTTTCCGAAACCGCCGTTATGCCCGTATCAACGGTTATAAGCAGATCCACATTTCCCGCAAAACGCTCGATAGCAGTACGGCTGAGACCGTATCCTTCGTTCATTCGCTCGGGAATAAAATAGGTGGTGTCCACACCCAGAGAACGGAGATATGTATACAGCATTGTTGTAGAGGTAACACCGTCTACGTCGTAATCTCCGTAAATACATACACGCTCTTTATTCTCTATAGCTTTTTTAATGCGGGCTACCGCTTTATCCATATCCTTAAGCAGATAGGGATCGTAAAAAGAAAGTTTTGATGTATCGTAAAATTCGGCAACTTTTTCCGGGGTATCCAATCCTCTGGAGCAAAGTAATCTTGCTGTAAGAGGCAAATATCCGCTTTCCGCCCGCAATGCCGAAGCAGCGGCGGTATCGGTGCCGTTTATGACCCACTTCCTTGAAGTCAAGGCCTTCATCTCCTAAAAATTTATTTTATAATTATTTGAACGGTATATGCGTTTTTATTATAAACGAATACACCGGAAACATCTTCGTTTGAAATACTTACTGTTACCGGAACGGTAGTAGTGCCTTCGGAAAGCTCACCCAGCATAGACATATCTACCGTTACGGATATATCTTCTTCCGTAAGCAGATCCAATATATCCTGGAGACCGCGAAGCTCTACGGTTATATCTTCCAGTGCCTTTGCGTCGGTTTCTTCCGGCATATTGATGAATTCTACTTTATTCGATGCCAGCACCATTTCCCTCTTTCCTATATCGGGTATGGAAAGAAGAACTGTTGCATATTGCTCTTCCCCCGAATTAACAACGCCATCGGGAGGAGAAATAAGAACTTTAATGGGAGAATCGAACTGAGTATCGGTTTCGTCTATTTCGATAACGTATTCTTTGATATTTGTCATACGCTCAACCGTACCGCGGAGAAGCACAGACTCCATATCACAGCGGATATCCGCAGTAAGCTCGGAATATAATCCGCCGGTAAGCTTTACCCTAACAGGAACCTCTTTTTCCATATAAACGGAAACGGAAGACGTAACGGAACTGTTGGCAATATAAATATAAGGATTATCCACTTCTGCGTTGTTTATATCCAAAAGCTTTGCGGTGGACGTAACCTTAATGGAATTCACCAATTCGCCCATTTGAAGATCTACGTAAGCGCCGGATATTTTTGCAAGCTCATTTTCCGGACCCCAAACGGTAACTGTAGCGGGACTGCAGGTTACGGTATCGATATAAAGGTTTTCCGCCAGAACGTAACTCATATTGCGAACCTTTACGGTGTACTGCTTTGAAATAAAGTTATCGACATACAGTCTTACTTCATTAACGCTTTGGGAGGCAACCGTGGTGCCGTTGGGAGAGGTGATCTGTACCTCAAATTTATTTTCACCTGCTGCCGCAACCGCAGAAAGATCTATGGATGCGGTTATATCGGAAGAACGCACCTGATTAACGTCGGTACGCTTTCCCGCAATAGTAACATCAACCGTAAGATCCGGCTCCTCCAACAATGTGTATCCCATAGACTGACGAAGCTCGGCGAGTCCGGTAACTTCAACCTTTATATTGGAAAAAGTTTTGGTGTAATCGGGGCTATCGTAATCTATGGCAAAAAACCACAAAACAATAGCAGATATAAACGCAAGAAGAGCGGTTAAAAAGGTAAATATTTTACCTTTGTTGGCATGAGGGATTTGTTTGGCGGGATTTTGGTTATTCTTTATCAATATTGTCATCCCCCTTTTTGATCTTTGTAATACGTGTTATCTGGCTCTTTACCTTACTCTTTAAGGAGTTTTCTTTAACAATAAGCTGGGATTCAAGATAGGTTTCCAGCTTCTTGCGGGAAAATCCTCTTTTAAGCACACCGTCGCAAGCAACGGAAATTATACCCGTTTCTTCGGAAACGATAAGAACGATAGCATCGCTGTTTTCGCTCATACCGATACCTGCACGGTGGCGGGTTCCGAGATCTTTAACGATTTCGTTATTATCGGAAAGCGGCAAAAAGCATCCTGCGGCGTGAATACGTCCTTCACGGAAGATAACCGCACCGTCGTGCAGAGGCGCTTTGTTGAAAAAGATGTTTCCGATAAGGAACGAGGTGGGCTTTGCATCAAGGACGGTACCGGTACGGATAACGTCGCCCAGCTTTGTGGAACGCTCAAATACCATCAAAGCACCTGTTTTGGATTGGGAAAGCTGTTCTGCGGCAACCGCAACCTCGGTAATACATTCGGTGTAAACGGCAACTGTTTCGTCATCCATTTTACCCCGTATACTTCTGAGCGATTCACCGCCAACCTTTTCCAGAGCGCTTCGCAATTCCGGCTGGAAAACGATAACCAAAGCAATAATTCCGACGCTGAACAGATTTGACAGAATAAAATTCAGAGCGTGCATATTAAGCACTTCGCTGATAAGCAAAAGTGCCAAAAGCAAAATAAGACCGATGGCGAGTTTTGCGGCGCGGCGCTCTTGTATAAACTTAAAAGTATAGTACAGCAAAAAAGACACTATAATGATATCTATAACATCTATTACTGTAATATTAAACAGAGTTTCCTTAACATAATAAAGAAAATCGCTCACGCTGTTCCCTCCCGGTAAAGTATACTTATTCCAATAAAATATGATAACACATTTACTGTATTATGTCAACATTTGTTGAAGCAAATATGTCTGCAAAAGTTCTTACTGCTTTTCCTCTGTGGCTTACCTCGTTTTTTGTTTCCATATCCATTTGGGCAAAGGTAAGTCCGTACTCTTCATTAAGGAAGACGGGGTCATAACCGAAGTCTCCGTCGCCCTTACATTCAAAGATAATTCTGCCTTCGCTGTTTTCTTCACAGTCAATACGTTTTCCATCAGGGAAAACACAGCAGATGTGGCAAACAAAACGGGCGGTACGGTTTTCGTACTCCACGCCTTCAAGCTCTTTTAAAAGCTTTTGAATATTTCTTATATCGTCGGCATCTGCGCCGGAATAGCGGGCGGACATAACGCCGGGAGCTCCGCCCAGCGCATCCACAACAAGGCCCGAATCGTCCGCTACGGCAGGCTTTCCGCAGAAACGGCATACCGTATCGGCTTTTATAAAGGCATTTCCCGCAAACGTATCGGCATCTTCGATAATATCGCCCTCAAAGCCTACGTCTTTAAGAGTAAGTATATTTACTTTATCGCCGAAATATCCACGGAAAAGCTCACGAAGTTCGCTTACTTTGTGTTTATTATTGGTGGCAAAAACAAGTTCCATTTTTTAATCTCCGAACATAGCTTTTACAAAATCATCGGGGTTAAAGGGACGGAGATCGTCCACACCCTCGCCTACGCCTATAAAGCGTACGGGAATATCCAAGGTGTGTTTTATTGCAAGCACGAATCCGCCCTTTGCGGTTCCGTCCAGCTTTGTAAGAACAAGACCGGAAATTCCTGCGGCTTTACCGAATTCCTGTGTCTGCAGAATAGCGTTCTGACCGGTAGTTGCATCCAGAACTATAAGGGTTTCCTTGTGGGCTTCGGGAAGCTCACGGTCTAAAACACGGTTTATTTTTGCAAGCTCATCAAGAAGATTTTTCTTGTTGTGCAATCTTCCCGCAGTATCCACGATAAGCACGTCTGCTTTTTGCTTGCGGGCGGCTGCGGCGGCGTCAAATACAACAGCCGCAGGGTCTGCACCCTCGGACTGACGTATCATCTGCACCCCTGCTCTCTCCGCCCAGACACCGAGCTGGTCAATGGCTGCGGCACGGAAGGTATCTGCGGCGGCAAGAATGACCTTTTTTCCATCGGCTTTGTACATTGAAGCCAGCTTGCCGATAGAGGTGGTCTTGCCTGCGCCGTTAACTCCGATAACCAAAATTACGTTGAGACCTTCTTTGATCTCAAGAGGCTTATACTCGCCGATAGTTTCGCACATTACTCGGCGAAGCTCCACACGGGCTTTCTCTGCCTCCCATATATTTTTGGATTTTAATTCGGCACGGAGAGTTTCAACGATATAATCCGATGTTTCCACTCCCACGTCTGCCATTATAAGCACGTCCAAAAGCTCATCAAAAAAATCCTCGTCCACCTTTTCCGCAGATGAAAAGAGCTTTTCAAGCGGAGTGATAAAGGCGGCTTTTGTCTTTGCAAGACCTTGTTTTAATTTATCAAAAAAGCCCATTGTTGCTCCTTTTTATGAATGACTGTATTTTTTGATATTTTCTTCCATCATATCTACGTTAAGACGGAGATAATTGGAAACACCTCTTTCGTACATTGTTACACCGTACAGCACGTCGGCACGCTCCATAGTGCCGCGGCGGTGGGTAATAAGAATATACTGGGTGGATTCGCTGTGCTCACGCACGTAATCCGCAAATTTTGCAAGGTTAACATCATCCAGCGCAGATTCGATCTCGTCGAAAATACAGAAGGGCGAAGGATTGATCTCCTGCAATGCAAGATACAATGCGATTGCTGCAAAGGACTGTTCGCCGCCGGAAAGAAGAGAAATACTCTTTACGCTCTTTCCGGGAGGTCTTAAAATAATATCAATTCCGCATTCCAGAGGATTGTTGGGATCTTCAAGCTCAACCTTACCGGAGCCGCCGCCGAACAATGCGGCGAAGGTTCTGCCGAAAGCGGAGTTGATACGCTCAAAGCAATCTATAAAGGTATCCTTCATGGTGCGGGACAGCTTCTCAATGGTGGAATCCAGCTGACGTCGTGTCTTATTAAGGTCATCGGTCTGTGCGGTAAGGAAATCAAATCTCTCTTTTTCGGTTTTGTATTCCTCAACGGCGTTTACGTTAATATGACCCATAGCACGGATCTTTGCACGGAGAGATGCCACACGGGTTGCGGCAGACGTCATCTGCTCCGCAGGCAATCTGTATGCGCAGGCGTTGGTATAGGTAAGCTCATATTCATCCCAAAGCTTTGCGGAAACCGTATCGTAATCGGTGTTAAGATTCTGTCCTTTTGATTCAAGCTCGGTAAATCTGCGCAAAGCCTCTTCCTTTTTGATCTGGGCTTCCTTAACGAGACTGCGAATGTTTACAGCGCTCTTTTCGGATTCATCACGGGATGCAAGAAGCTCTTTAAGCTTTTCACGGTATTTTGCCGTTTCTTCTTCAAAGCACAGCTTTTTAACGTCGAATTCGGCAAGCAACGCCTCAGATTCGGCGGCGCTTTCCTCTGCCTGACGGATAGAAGCGGTAATATCGTTTATTCTGTTCTGAATGCCCTCCTTCTTTTCGGAAAGGGCACGTATGTGTGCGTTCTGTCTGTCATAAGAAGAGGCTTTCTCATAAAGAGAAACACGTATGCGGTTACATTCATCAAAAGCACTTTGCTCGTTGGCTTTTGCCAAAGCACTGTCAGAATTGCATTTTTCACAAGCGGCACGGATAATATTAAGAGCTTCTTCCGCTTCCGCAAGCTGTTTTTCGGATTCTGCAAGGGATGCTTCCGCATCCAAAACCTGACGAGAAGCCTGAAGCTTGATCGCCTCGTTATGGTTGTTTTCCTCCTCAAGTCTTACCCCTGCACCGTCGCATTCACGCTGACAATCGCCGCGCAACGCCAATGCGGAATTATATGCGTCTTCAGCCTCTTTTTTAACTGTGCAAAGAGTGTTGAATGCCGAATCGGTGTCTGCAATTTCCTCTTCCAGCTTTTCCGTTTCGGTGCGCTTTGTTTTGATATCGGCTGTAAGACGGTCAATATCCATAGCTCTTGTAAACAGACCCGCTTTTTTGTGGGCGCTGCCGCCGGTAATACTTCCGCCGGGGTTTACCACCTGACCGTCAAGGGTAACAACCTTTACCTTATATCCGCAAGCGGATGCGGCAGAGGTAGCGGAATCCATATTTTCAGTAAGCACGGTTCTGCCCAAAAGGTCGTCTATAACCGTACGGAATCTTTTATCGCTCTTTACCATATCGGATGCGATACCGATATAGCCTTTTACGTTTTTGAAAGGCTCTTCGTTTACACGGTTGCCGGTTACGGTATCAATGGGAAGGAAGGTTGCTCTGCCGCCGGAAGTCTTTTTAAGATACTTTACGGCATTTTTTGCATCTTCTTCTTTTTCCGTAATAATAAACTGTGCGGATGCACCCAATGCGGTCTCCAGAGCGAGAACGTACTTTTCGTCTGTGGAAACAACGGAAGAAACGGTACCTACAATGCCCTTAAGCTCGGAGGCGTTCATTACGTTTTTAACACCGTCCGAATATCCCTCAAACAGCGCTTCCATGCGGCGCAGGTTTTCACGTCTGTGCTCCAAAGCCGAAATTTCAAGGTTTACAGCAGACAGCTTTTCGTTAAGCTGATTGCGCAAAGCTCTGTTTTCATCGCACTTTTTGGTTGCTTCGGCATATTTTTCCGCAGTTTCATTCACCTGTACTTCCGCTGAATTAAGCGCGGAAGCGGCTCTCTCCAAAACAGATTTGAGCTCTGCCATTCTTGCGGCTGAGGCGGAAAGCTGTGCTTCCGCTTCATCGCGGGCACGGACGGATTCTTCGGATTTAGCCTTAATAGCGGCATAGCTTTCTCTTAAACGGGAAACGGTTTCGTATGCCTTTGTCTGCTCAGAAAGAGCGTTTTGTTCCTTTTCGGCGCACAAAACTGCCGTGTCGCGGTATTTTGCATAAGCTTCTTCCGCAAGGGCAAATTCTTCTTTTACCTTTGCGTGCTCGCTTTCCAGTTCCTTACCCACTTCAATAGCGGCGGAAAGCATATCCGCAGCCAAAGAAAGCTCTCTTTTGTTTACGGAAATATCTTCACCGTACTGACGTGCCATACGGCGGTAATGCTCCGCATCGTTTAAACGAAGTGCTTTTTCGGATTCGATGGAAGCTATATTCTTTTCGCTTTCGGAGATAAGACGCTCTGTTTCGGAAAGCTCTCGTCCGATATCATATCCTTCACGAAGGGCGTTATCCAGCTTATAATCCAGAGTTCTTACGTCGTTTTCGCTGTTATCCAAAGCAAGACGGGCGCCTGCTGTTTCGGTTGCGTTGCGCTCCAGATCGCCGCGAAGCTTATCTATCTTATCAAGCCAGAGAGTGATCTCCAATCCCTTTTTCTCTTCGGAAAGCACAAGATATTTCTTTGCGTTTTCCGCTTCCTTTTCCAAAGGACCGATACGGGAGGAAACCTCGCTTAAAATATCGTTTATTCTTATAAGATTATTTTCTGTTTCAGCAAGCTTTCTTTCCGCTTCCGCTTTTTTATAACGGAATTTGGAAATTCCTGCGGCTTCTTCAAAGATATCTCTTCTCTCGTGTCCCTTTTGGGAGAGAACCTCGGAAATCTTACCCTGGGAAATAACCGAATAACCCTCTCTACCGATACCGGTATCATAGAACAGCTCGTAAATATCCTTTAAGCGCACCTGCTTTTTGTTGATATAATACTCGCTTTCTCCGCTACGGTAATATTTTCTGGTTATGGTTACCTCGGTTCCGTCGTGAAGCTTGTATTCGTCCTTTTTGTCATCGGCATTTTTCTCTTCCTCGGAAAGAGACATAAACGTCTGTGCGTGACGGTCATACTCTGCGGTGGTATCCAGAGTAAGAGAAACGGCAGAAAAGTTTGCGGCAGGACGGGTGGGCGTTCCGTTAAAGATAACGTCCTCCATCTTGCTACCGCGAAGACTTTTCATAGACATTTCGCCAAGTACCCAGCGCACCGCATCGGAAATATTGGATTTACCGCTTCCGTTGGGTCCGATAATGGCGGTAACACCGTCATCAAAAGTTATTCGTGTTTTATCGGGGAACGATTTGAACCCCTGCATTTCTATACTTTTAAGTTTCAAAAAATCAATCCTCTATATGTATTCTTACCGTATGCTCCGGCATATCGGTTCCGTATACGGATACCTGAGAAAAGCCGTAAGTGTTTTTAAAATATTCCGTGTTTTTTCTGTGCTGGCCCGCCGCTTTTGAACAAGCGGAAAAGGGAACGTAAACCAAAAGCTTTTTCCCCCGGGAGCCTTGTATAAGACTGTCTATTCTCCTGCGGTACAATTCGCTTTCCACAAGCTCTCCCATTGCGGGATGGGTGGCCCCGTAAGGTGCGGAAACAAGCTGCTCCGAAGCGTGAAGTCCAACGCGAAGGACCTTTACCCCTCGGGTCAAAAACACATCCATACAGTCTGCACAGCGGGAAACCGCATCATCCAAGGACAGAGGCTCGTATTCACCTTGTAAGGTCATATTATAAAGCGCCGTATCCTCAAAGACAACGGTAGGATAAATACGGGTTTCGTCCGCGCCCCAATCACAAATGGCTTGAGCGGTGGCAAGTTCATCCTCTGCGGTTGACAAAGGCAAACCGACCATCATTTGTCCGCCCAGACGGAAGCCGTATTTTTTTATTAATTTACAAGCGTTTTCGCTGTGTTTACTTGTGTGACCTCTTCCGGAAGCTGTCAACACCTTGTCCGAAACGCTCTGAATACCCAATTCGATAGCAGTTACTCCCCTGCTTTTTAAAATCTCCAGTACGGTTTCGTCTATGTAATCCGGACGGGTGGAAATGCGTATTCCGTTAATTTTTCCCGCACACACGTATTCGTACGCCGTATCGAGAAGAGATATCATACGAGCCTTATCAATAGCCGTAAAGCTTCCGCCGAAAAAGGCGATCTCGCTTTCCTGCCACCGGTTTTCCAAAGCTTTCTCAACGGTATCCTTCAAGGTATTCAATTCTGCACGGCGGTCTATTCCCGTAATCTTTTTCTGGGAACAAAACACGCAGGCGTTTGGGCACCCCTCCTGGGGAATAAAAACAGGTATGTTACGATGGGTCTTCATCAAGTTCACCGAGAACGGAAAGTGCTTCTTTTGCGGCGCTTTGCTCCGCTTCACGCTTTGTTCTGCCCACGCCTTCGCCCAGACAGTTGGAATTGAGCATTACACGGAAGGTAAATACTCTGTCGTGAGGAGGACCTTCTTCGCTTACAAGAACGTATTCGAGAATTTCTTCCGGTGTTTGCTGAACGATCTTTTGCAAACGGGACTTATAATCCTCGTTGCCGCCCTTTGAAAGCTTGGAAAGAGCTGTTTTTACACGGGGCATAAGAAAACGTCTTGCCTGATCCATACCGCCGTCAAGATAAATTGCGGCAAGCAAAGCCTCGAAAGCATCGGCAACCGTACTTTTACGGTCTCTTCCGTTGGTTACGGCTTCACCGTGTCCCATACGGAGGTAGCTTCCCAATTCTATTTCACGGGCAAATTCGCTTAATGAATTTTCACATACAATATTGGCTCTGATTCTTGTAAGATATCCTTCATCCAGCTCGGGAGAAGAACGGTATATATGCTCGGAAACGATTACAGAAAGAATGGAATCTCCCAAAAACTCTAACCGTTCGTTGGAACGAAGGTAGGTTTTTTGTTTTGTTTCGTTAACAAAAGAAGAATGGGTGAGCGCGGTAAGAAGGAATTCTTTGTTGCGGAACACATAGCCTATCTTCTTTTCAAGCTCAATATAAGGCAACGGCTCAATCTGATGATTCACTCTGTATCGCCTCCTTAAGTTTTGATATAAGTCCGCTTTCGTGGAAGGTCTTTGCCTGACGAATAGCCGTAAAAATACTCTTTTCATCCGAACTGCCGTGAGCCTTTACAACAGGCTTGGCAAGTCCCAGAAAGGGAGCACCGCCGTGCTCGCGGTGGTCTATCTGCTTTTTAAGATCGGAAATCTGTCTTCTGGTAAGAGCGCCCGCAACCTTGGTAATACGGTTTGCATAGAAAATGCTCTTTAACTTGCTCTTCATAAACAAACCCATACCTTCGATGGTCTTGAGCAAAATATTACCAGTAAATCCGTCGCACACAACAACGTCGCAGGTGTTGCAGGGAATGTCTCTTCCCTCTACGTTGCCCACAAAGTTTATTGCTTTTTCTTTTGAAAGCAGTGCGTTGGATTCCGCATACAAGGGGGTTCCCTTTGTGGATTCGCTTCCGTTGTTTACAAGACCTATACGGGGATTTTCGATACCCATTACAAGCTGTGCGTACAGACTGCCCATGTGGGCAAAGGTGCGCAACAGCTCGGGCGTAGCGTCTGTATTTGCGCCGGAATCTACGATAAGCACGGGATTTTCAAGAGGCACAACCGCACCCAATGCTGCACGGCGTATACCGGGGAGACGGCGTATTTTAAGAGAAGATACGGTAAAAAGGGCGCCGGTATTTCCTGCAGAAACCAAAGCGTCTGCTTTTCCGTTCTTTACAAGCTCTGCCGCTACCGCCATAGAGCAATCTGATTTTTCTTTCAAAATTGCGCCCGGCGCATCCTCCATCGTTATAACGCTGTGGGCGTGAACAACGGATATATTTGAAGGCATAGCGCCTCTGTTATTTATCTCTGTATAAATGGCATCGCTGTCACCGACGAGAATTATATCTATAGGCAACTGGGAAGCTGCAAGCAATGCGCCTCCTACAACAGCCTGAGGAGCTTTGTCGCCGCCCATTGCGTCAACTGCTATGGTAGTTCTCATTTCTTATTTTCCTCTGTCCAGCCACAGTTACTGCGGCAATAATACTGATCTCTGTTCTTTTTCTTTAAAACGATATCTCCGCACTTGGGACATTTTCTTGTCTGGGAATATCCCAGGAAATAAATCCGCAGGATGCATCCTCGCAAACGTAATACGTGGTCTTCTTTTTGCTCTGACGTACCACAATGCGTTTTCCGCAATTGGGACATACCACGCCGCTGTCTTTGATGACGGGAAGCGTAGTCTTGCACTCTGGGTAAGAACGGCAAGCAAAGAAGCTTCCGTATCTGCCCTTACGCAATACCATTTCGCCGCCGCAAGCGGGACATTTTTCATCACTTATTATCTCTTTTGCCTCCAAAGGCTTCTTTTCGGGCTCAAGAGGCTTGGTATTTTTACACTTGGGGTAATTGGGACAAGCGGCAAATTTGCCGAAGCGTCCGTTGCGCACCACCATTACAGAACCGCATTTTTCACAGATAATATCTGTTTTTTCGGGTTCCACTGCGATTTTATCTTTGCCGATTATAGCTTCTGCGGATTTTAATTCGGTTTCAAGATCTTTATAAAAGCTTTCAAGCACCTTTATATAATCCTTGTTTCCGGATTCTATCTCATCCAGATCTTCTTCCATCTGTGCTGTGAAATTATAATCAACAATTCCGGAAAATGCGTTAAGCATAAGATCGGTGGTAACAAATCCCAATTCTGTGGGAACGAGGGATTTTCCCTCTCTTACAACGTATCCTCTGGAGATAATGGTGGTTATGGTGGTTACGATAGTGGAGGGACGGCCTATGCCCTTTTCCTCCAGCATCTTAACGAGAGAACCTTCGGTGTATCTGAAAGGAGGAGCTGTAAAATGCTGTTCGGGAAGAATGCCGGAGCAATTACATACCTCGTTTTCGCAGAGAAGAGGAAGCTTATCCTTTGCGATCTCGTCATCACCGCTGTCCGAATCATCGCAGATAACGAGATATCCGGGGAATCTTACGGTGGCGCCGGTAGCGCGGAAAATGTTTCCGGAAGCATCAAGATCCACAGAAACGGTATCTATTTCCGCAGGCTTCATCTGGCTTGCAATAAAACGATCGTATATAAGCTTGTAAACCTTATACTGATCCGCCGTAAGACGGTTTTTGATCATATCGGGAGCAAGGGAGGGATCGGAAGGACGGATAGCTTCGTGAGCATCCTGCGAGCCTTTTTTAACCTTATAGGTATTGGGAACAGCAGGATAATACTTTTCGCCGTATTTACCGACGATATATTCCTTTGCAGCGGCCTTTGCCTCGTCGGAAACACGCAGAGAGTCGGTACGCATATAGGTAATAAGACCGTGGGTGCCTCGCTCGCCGATATTAATACCTTCGTAAAGCTCCTGTGCGATCATCATTGTGCGCTGGGTGGGAAGGGATAATCTTCTGTTGGCTTCCTGCTGGAGCGTGCTTGTGGTAAAGGGAGGCTGAGGACGGCGGTGTTTTACGGAACGCTTTACGGAAGCCACGGTGAACGCCGCATCCTTTACGGAGTTTACAACGCCGTAAGCGTCCGCTTCGTTACCCAGCTCTTTTTTGCCGTTTTTATCGCCAAAATATTTTGCGGTAAAGGTATCCCCCTCCGCATTGGAAAGCTTAACGGTTACTGTCCAGTATTCTTCGGGGACAAACGCCTGTATTTCCCGTTCTCTTTCAACAATAAGTCTTGTTGCAACAGACTGAACTCTTCCTGCAGAAAGACCGTTTTTGATCTTTCTCCAAAGAAAAGGACTTATTTTATAACCTACAAGACGGTCGAGTATGCGGCGGGTCTGCTGGGAATTTACCAACGCCATATCTATGCTTCTGGGATTCTTTATAGCTTCTTTAACAGCCGCCTTTGTAACGGAGTTGAAGGTGATACGTTTTATCTTTTCTTCGGGAATACCCAAAACTGCTGCAAGATGCCAGCTTATTGCCTCACCTTCGCGGTCAGGGTCGGCTGCAAGCAAAACTTTATCTGCGTTCTTTGCTTCTTTTTTAAGATCGCTTATAAGCTCGCCCTTGCCTCTGATATTAATATACTGGGGGGCAAAGTTGTTTTCTACGTCAATTCCGAGTTTGCTTTTGGGAAGATCGCGTACGTGGCCGTTTGAAGCCACTACTTTATAGCCTTTTCCCAAAAAGCCTTTGACAGTATGCGCCTTTGTAGGCGACTCAAGTATTACAAGTGTGCTCATATATTCTCCTTATTGCTTACCTGCTTTAACGTATCTGCCGCCTGCGGCGGAGATTATTGCGCCGTCAAGCTCCAGCATGGTAAGCAGTTCGTAAATTCTGTCTATAGAAACTCCGGTTTTATCCGCAAGTTCGGAAGCGGTAACGGGACCTGCGCTTATAATCTTAAGCAGACCCAGCTCATCCGTTTCGTTGTTTTTTATCTCACGGGGCTGTGTGATTTTACGCCCGTAGCTTTTAGTTTTGGTTACGGTATACGCAGTGGTGGGAATCCTTAACGTGGGATCGTTTAACTGCAAACGCTCCATCACTTCTGCGGGAGAGGAAACTGAAACCGCACCCTCTAACATTGCGGTAACCCTGCCGGCTATAAAATATACCGGCTTACCCTGCTGTATGGCTCGCTTTGCGGTAATAAGCGCTCCGCTTCCTTCTGCGGCTTCAACCACCAGCGTACAATCGGAAAGTGCGCTTATTATTCTGTTACGTGCAGGGAATGAAAATCTGCCAACGTCCGCACCCGGCGAATACTCGCTTATAACTACGCCGTTTTTATACATAGCGTGGAACAGCCGCACGTTTTCGGGCGGGTATACTTTATCTATGGGGGTGCCCAAAACACCCACGGAAACTCCGCCGTTTAACAAAGCGGCGTTGTTTGCGATACTGTCTATTCCCTTTGCAAGACCGCTTATAACGGTAACTCCCGCTTTTGAAAAGCTTTCTGCATAGGTTTTGGCATATTCCATACCCGCTTCTGTGCAGGTACGGGTGCCGACCATTGCTACCGATTGCTTGTTTTTGAGACGGGAAATATCCCCATAGTAAAACAGCATAACGGGAGGATCGGGTATGTTACGCAAGGCTTCGGGAAAATCCTCGTCGTGATAAGTAACGAACCGTATCCCTCTGTTTATGCAGGATTTATATATTTCAAAGGATTCGGAAAGATCTTTATTGCAAAGTCTGCTCTCGTAACGGGCATAGCCCTTGGGCAAAAAGGAAAAATCTCTGCATTCGTATATTTCCGCAGCGGAGGGGAATTTATCAAACAACAGGTCTGTAAGTCTGTTGGCGGCTCCGCACACACGCTGGAGCCAGATGTAATACAATCTAACGTCCATTATAACTCCGTGTCATTTCCCAGATGATGATAGCGGCGGCAGCGGCGGCATTTAAGCTTTCTGTTTTTCCCGTCATGGGAATGATAACCGTGTTGTCCGCAAGGCTTCTTATTTCTTCGGTTATTCCCTGCCCCTCGTTGCCGATAATAAAGCTATCGTTTTTACAAACCTTAAACTTGCCAAGCTCAAGGGAATTATCGTAAAGTGCAGTTGCATACACCTTACCGTATTTTTTTGCCGATGTTACTGCGGCAGAGAATTCGGCGGGCATAAATATATCTGCGGCAAACACCGCGCCCATGGAGGCGCGGAGCGTCTTGGGATTATATATATCCGCACAATCGGGTGAGAGAACGATCCCCTCCACCCCCAAAGAAACGGCGGTACGGATTATGGTGCCCAGATTTCCCGTATCTCTTACGGATTCCAAAAACAAAAACGAACCTTTTTCGGGAAGTGATTGCGGAAAAGAACAAGCTTTGCAAACGCATATTACCCCTTGGGGGGAAGATTCGGTTGATATCTTTTCAAAAACGCTGTCGCTTACAGAGCACAGAATGTCTTCGGGCAAAGACGCAAAAAAATCTCTGTAGGAGTTATACGCTTTCTCGGTAAAATAAACTTCAAGAGGAAAACCGCAATGACGTATATACTCTTCCGCGAGATGAATGCCCTCTATGAAAAACAGACCGCTTTCCGTGCGCGCCTTACGGTCCCGCAGGCGAACCACATCTTTTATCCGTTCATTGTTTCTGGAGGTTATGACCTTCATTTGCGCTCCTATCCAAAACAAAAAAATATACTATTATTAATATAAATAATAGTACATTCTTTTTTTATTGTCAACACTTTTATTAAGACTTTTTTCCTAAAACTACACGGTCGATACCGTGGAGATCTCTCAGAACGGCTACAGAGAAGCCTGCCGCCTTAAGAATTGCGGAAACATCCTCTGCCTGACCGATACCCACCTCATAGCAAATTACGCCTTCGGGAGAAAGAATAATGGGCAGATGTCTGGTTATCTCTCTGTAAAAACGCAGTCCGTCCTCGCCTCCGTCAAGAGCAGTCTCGGGCTCGGAAAGCACGTTTGCATCCAGAGAAGAAATATCGTCTGTAGGTATGTAGGGAGGATTGCTCAAAACAAGATCAAACTGTTTTCCGTTTGCGGTTACCAACGCTTCGTAATCTTCGGTATCCAGAGCGTCAAATCTCTTTACGGTTACGTTGGGAAGATCTTTAAGGTTTTCCTCTGTATAAGGAATTGCTTTTCTTGAAAGCTCCAAAGCGAAACCGCGCACGTCTGGTCTTTCGGAAGCAACAGCGGCGGAAATACATCCGCTTCCCGAACAGATATCCGCAAAGCAGCCGTCCTTGGGAATAGCTTTGATTGCCGCTTGTGCAAGTATTTCCGTATCTGCACGGGGAATAAACACACCGGGGCCGACTTTTATCTCTCTGCCGTAAAACCAACAGCTTCCCATAACGTACTGAACGGGCACACCCATGGCGATCTGTCCCAGACTGTCCGACATATTTGCGGGCAGAGTTGAGGGCACGTTTTCCTCCAGCTTAAGATACAAACGGTTTCTGGGTATATCAAGATGGTGGCAAAGCAAAATATCTATTATTTCCGTTATCTCTCTTGCGCTGTCTTCGGAGCAGCCTTCGGTCAGAGTTTTTTTAAGCTCGTATCTGTATTCGCCTATATTCATACGGTTTCCTCCGTGGTTTCGGGTTGATTTTCTGCTTCCTCGGAAGCGTTTAAAGCTTCTTCGGTGGGAACTTCGAATTCGGGGAATTCTTCGGGAAGTGCGGATTTAATGGAACAAATAGCCACTTCCATCATATCGTCCTCAGGCTCACGGGTGGTGATTCTCTGCATCCACAAGCCGGGTGCGGAAAAGATCTTTGTGAAAAAGTTTTCGTGCTTTCCGGCGTACATTACGTATTCGTAATCTATACCTACAACCAAAGGAAGAGCAATAAGCTTTGCAAGCACGATAAACCATCTCTCCCCTACGGGTGCCATGGGAAACAGAGCGCTTATGCCCCACAGAAGCAGGGAGTTTACGAGTATGGAAACGATAATTACCAAAAACATAAAGGAAGTGCCGCAACGGGGATGGAAACGGGTGTGCTTGCGCACGTTTTCCACGGTAAGCTCATCGCCGGATTCATAGCAGGCAATACTCTTGTGCTCTGCGCCGTGATACATATACACACGCTTTATATCGGGAATAAGCGATGTGAACCCGATATAACCGATAAAGATAAGTATCTTCAATCCGCCGTCAACACAGCGGGCGGCGAAATTGAATTCATCCGCATCCACGTTGAAGATAAGGTCGGTTATAAACGAAGGCAGCCACATAAAAAGAACCAGAGCAAGTGCAACGCCCAGCACAACGGAGACAGCAGACACGATCTGCATCATCTTATCGCCCATTTTCTCTGTAAGCCATTTATCAAACTTTCCTTCGGGCTCTGCTTCGTCAAGTCCCAAAAGCTCGGTAGCTTCGGTCATGGTTCCCATGGAAAGCACCATAGTTTCCACGAAATTGACTATGCCTCTTATGATGGGCAGTCTTAAAAGCACGCACTTTTCTTTAATGGACTTGTATTTCTTTTTACGTACGGTGATTTTTCCGTTATCGGTACGGCGTACAGCCATAGCCACGTCCGGACCGCTTTTCATCATTACGCCCTCCATAAGAGCGCTTCCGCCTACTCTGCCCAAACGGCAGGATATATTATGGGATTTATTTGACATTATTTTGACTCCCGTCTTGAAATATTAACATTTTGCTATTATAATAGAAAGATAAGAAAAAGTAAACAGTATTTTGTAAACAAATTGGAGGTTTAGATGGAAAACACATTGTTTGCAAAGAATGACAGCGGCTTTATTTGCTTGAACTGCGGAAAAGAAGTTCCGCCTTTGGGATATTCTTCGCGCAATCATTGTCCTTTTTGCTTATGTTCCAGACACGTGGACGTTAATCCCGGCGACAGAGCCAGCGAATGCGGCGCCGTTATGGACCCGATAGAGGTACGCACGGAAGCAAAACGGGGATTCGTTATAAAGCACAAGTGCCGTAAATGCGGGTTTGAGCGAGTGAACGGAAAACAAAATGACGACGATATGCGATTGCTTATCGAATATACAAACCCATATAATATACCCCGCGGAGGAAAAAGATGAAAGATAAACTGAAAAAGCTTTACAAAACCTTGGGAGGACCCGTAATTTGCGCATTGCTGGGGTTTATCGGTGCGGCGTGCATAGTGCCCTCCGCAGGTGTGCTTACCGCCCTTCCCATTTTACCTCTGTGCGGAATATGCGCAGGACTCCTGTTCCCCAAAAGAGGCGTTAAGACAGCGTTTTTTGCGGTATGCGGAATGCTTATTTCCGCAGGATATGCGTCAGAGGTGCCGAATATCATCATATACGGAGTTATATGCGGCGCTACAGCATTTTTATGTGATTGCGGTATAAGTCTTATTAAAAAGGAAAAAGTGCGTTTTTGTGCTGTATTTCCTCTCGGTGCGGCGGTAGCCCTGCAGCTCGTGTTCGGCGGAAATCTTGTTACATATTTCAACGCAGTAAACGTTTCCGATAATTACATTGAAAACACCTACGCAAACAGCGAAAACGAGATAATCGGAAAATTGGAATACGATTTTCTTACCCGCACATGGCAGAGAGAAATTGTTTCCGAAGCCTATGCCGAAGCACACGGAATGCTGACTGTCTGCGATAAAGTAGTGTTTGACGGATACGCAAAAAAGACTGAATATCTTCTTATGGACGAAGAAAGAGCAAAGGTTGCGGGAATTTTACGAAAAGCATTTCCCGACGGATCCTTTACCGTAGTTTCCGAACGGATCAACTGTTATCCCAACGGGGCGACAATCACCTACCCCGATAATACCGACAGATGCGAGGATATGGTGTTTTCCGTATATCTGGGGGCGCTTACTGACCCCGAGGGATTTTTAAAAACCTGCAGTGAATACAGAAAAGCTTTGAAAAACGCAGGTATCGACACAGACAAAATTATTTTCAGAGGCGGCGGCTGGGGGCTTTATCCTATGCAGGAGGTATATACCGACTCACCGTTCTGCCGGGCAAAAGTAAAATATAACTGCGGAAACGTATTTGACCGCAGGCAGGATAATCTTGACAAGCATTTTATAAAAGACAATTTCTTATATAACTAAAAGGAGTTAAAAATGAAGAGCAGAAAAGAAATGAACCCCGAATTTACTTGGGATTTCACCCACATTTATGCCGATAACAAGGCTTGGGAAGCAGCCCTGGCAGAAGCGGATAAGATTGCGGACACGATTCCCGCACTTAAAGGCACTTTGGGCGAAAGTGCGGAAAGCCTTAGAAATGCGATGGACCTTCTTGCAAAGGCTAATCAGGCAGCAGAGCTTCCCTACATCTACGCAATGCTCTACAAGAGCGCCGACAACGGCGACAACGAAGCGCAGGAGATGGAAGCAAAGGCAATGACTCTGCTTGTAAAGCTGGGCACCGTTTGCTCCTTTATCGAGCCCGAGATTCTGGCGATCCCCGAAGAAACCTTAAAGCAGTATATGGAATATGAGGGACTCGCAACCTACCGCCACATGCTTGAGGATATTTCGAGAGGAAGAGCCCACGTGCTTGATGAAAAAAGCGAAATGCTCCTTGCAAAGATGGGTGATATTACCCGTGT
>JAGCNA010000318.1 GCA_017646185.1 Clostridia bacterium | reverse complement strand
GGGTATATTCCATTTTTACTCCTTTTTGGCGAACAGGGTACATCCGTACGCTCTGTATTCCTCTATAAGTTCTCTTACGCGGGCTTCGGTGGCGCCGAAGTGCTTTGCAAGACAAGGTATGCACATAAATTCTTCCGCGGCTCTGTTTATCATTTTCTTATGGCACCCGATATCGTCTGCCGTAAGTGACGCGCCGCAACGAATACATTTATGCATCGACTATCTTACATCTGAACAGGCGGCATCCGTGAGCAGGGAGATTGGGGAATCTCATAACGTCTACCGCTTCGCCGGTTTCTCCCGTCCAGAGTTCTTTCCACACAAGCTTTTTGCCGGTGGCAAAGCCAAGTCCAATACTGTCAAGCTGGAAGTTGGGCCATTCATCACTGTCGCCAAGGTTAAAAGCGCCGATAGCAATGTCGCCGTTATCAAGCTGCTTTGCGATCATATAAACTCTGCCGGACCACCAGTTATCGGTCTCCACAAGATATGCCTGACGGCAAGCGGGGTCCTGGTTTATGGCAATAACATCTTTATTTAACAGAATTGTTTTGGTTTCATCTGTCATATCTCTTACATCACAGCCGATCATAAGAGGAGAATTGAACAGCGCCCAAACGGAAAAATGAGTCTTGTATTCCTCAAAGGTGCATCCGGTAACTCCTACGTTGCCTTTACCGTTCATACCGACAACCAGCATATCCATATCGTTAAAGCAGCCTGCTCCGTTGTAATCCCAGATATTTATCTGATGCATAGTAAGATCGCGGATGGAAGCCCAGCTATCCACAATATCTCCGGTAGAACGCCACATATGAGCGCCGGTGGTCTTTATCCATTTATGTGTTTCCTGATGTCCCCAGGAGCAGGCGGAAAACAAAATATCTCTTCCGCTGTTAGCAAGGGCTGTGCCCATTTTTTTATAAAGCAAATGTCCGGGAACAAAATTGGGACGATAGCAAAAATCGTATTTAAGAAAATCCACGCCCCATTCCGCAAAGGTCTTTGCGTCTACATATTCGTGATCAAAGGAACCGGGGTAATCCGCACAGGTACGGGTGCCGGCGCAGGAGTACATACCGAATTTTAATCCCTTGGAATGAACGTAATCTGCAACGTCCTTCATACCGTGGGGAAACTTAACGGGATCGGGAACAAGCTTGCCGTCCTTATCTCTTTCACGAAGAGACCAGCAATCGTCTATAACCAGATAATTATAACCTGCTTCAAGCAGACCGTTTTCCACCATAGCATCTGCCGTGGTGCGTATAAGCTCATCATTTATATTCGGACCGAAGGTATTCCAGGAATTCCAGCCCATGGGGGGTGTTTTTACTACCATAATTTCACATTCCTCCTTGTGTTTGTATATAAATTATATGTTATTAACAGCAAAAAGTCAATCACTTTAAACAAAAGTTATTGAAACAACGTATAATCCGTGATATAATGAAAAAAATAAGTGCAGTTTAACCGACTACTATAACGCGTTAAATAAGAGAAGGAGAAACTGCATGAAAAAATCATTTTTTATTTTGCTGGCAATATGCGTTATTTCTTTGGCGGCGCTTACCGCCTGCGCCAGCGGCTGCGAAGATCAAACAAACACGTCTGACACGTCTTCCACTTCCAAGCCTTCCACTTCCAAGGATGAGGGCTCAAAGGGAGATACTTCCAAAAACGACACATCTTCGCCCGTTTCTATTCCCGACGTATCTATGAACGTGTCCGATATGAGCATCATACCCGACACCAGCGATATGTTTAAGGATGAAAGCACTATCGGCGATTATTCCGACGGTATGCTTCAGGAATCCGGAGACGGTTCAAAGTAGCCAAAAGCGGCTTTAAGCCGCTACATATATAATTACGGGAGGTACATATTTTGAAACGAATTATATGTCTTACTTTGGTTGCGGTTATGCTTTGTATATCGGTTTTACCTATCACTGCAAATGCGGTAACCGTTTACGATTACACCCTTATTTCCAAGGGCAAGCCTTACGAATACACCACATGCTACACCACGCAGGGAAGCCCCTACACTAATGTTGACGGAAAAGAGCTTACCGACGGCAAGCTTCCTACCGATGATTACGGCACAGATTGGATAGCTTTGGATTACCGTCTTGAAGCACCTATGTATGCTGTAATAGATCTGGGTAAAAACTATGATGATCTGGGTAAATTCAGAGTATATCTTACTGCGCAGGCCCATTCCGGCATAGACAGACCTTCCGAATGTGTCTTTTACGTTTCTGCAGACGGAAAAAATTTTACCAAGGTTGGCGAAGGTACGTATGAAGACGAATCCGCAAAGAACACCTGGTGTACGTTGGAGCTTGACGGAAAGGTCAGCGGAAGATACGTAAAGGTTTCTTTTGGGGAAGCACCTATATCCGGTGTATTTGTTTTCTGCGGTGAATTTGAGGTTTACACCATTCAAGGTAACGACGTTCCCGCCGCATCTATTCCCGGACTTGAGGTAATTGACGGCTCTTACTTAAAGCAGGACGGCGATTACATAACCAGACTTCACCTTAACCACACCGTTGAATACGTGCTTAATAACCTCGACAGCACTGAAAACGTATTTGCTTTTGACGCAAAGGGTAACAAGCTTTCCGCAAAAGACGTTTTGAAAACGGGAGATTACTTTGCAAAAATTATCAGCGGTACCGAAATAGACAGACTTTATGCCGTTGTGGAAGGAGATATTAACGGTGACGGAAAAATAACCGTAACCGACTATATGCACAGCCTGCGCATAGACAAAAATACAATTCAGGTTTCCGATGCCGGCAAAAAAGCAAATTCCGACAAAGCGCGCATTAAAAAACACATTACAGGAGCAGAAAATATGTTTGCGGCTTATCCTCATCACCCCGTTGCACCCGACGTTCACGTAACGGAATATACAAAGCATGTTATGACTCTTACCAAAACAAATGACGGTATGTACACTATTTCCACCACCGCTTCCAACGGAAAGCCTTTGACGCACACCTTCTACAGAACCAACTGGGGTACCTGGAATATAGGCGCACTGAATATCGGAAACGTACACCTTGCATGAGGCAGTAACGACTGGGAATACGTATTCCGT
>JAGCNA010000317.1 GCA_017646185.1 Clostridia bacterium | reverse complement strand
TTCTCCGCAGGCGCGGGGGAAGCTTCTTTGAATTTAAAAAATCCTTCGTTGCGCAATCTGTTATAGATAACCAAAGCTATGGGGAATCCGAATAGACCCAGCACGCCGAACAGCTTTAAGCCAACGTACATAGATACCAGCGCAAGGAGGGGGTGGAGTCCCACGCTCTTGCCCACGATCTTGGGCTCAAGGAACTGGCGCACCACGGTAATGATGGCGTAAAGCACCAACAGACCGATACCGAGGAAATAATTTCCGCGTATAATTTCCAGAACACCCCAAGGGATCATAACCGCACCGGTGCCCAGAATAGGCATAATATCCACAACGGCGGTGAGAACTGCCATCAAAAACGCATATTTTACGCCCAGAACGGTAAGTCCCACAAAGGTTTCCATAAAGGTGATCATCATTATAACGCCGTATGCACGAATAAACATAAACACAGCGTTTACAAGCTGTCTTTTTATAGCCACAAGATGCTCACCCACAACCTTGGGGAACACGCTTACCACCGCGTTGTTTATACGGTGATACTGGGCGATAAAATAATAGAAAGCAACCACACATATAATACTGCCCACAAGCACGGGGGGCACAGTATTCATAATAGCGTTTATTGCGGGGATAATGACACCGTTAAGATCGGTAACCAGCGCGGTGGCAAAGGAGGTAACGTATATATCGATATTCTCCCAAATCTCCATAAGCTGCTCACGGAAATCCACAAAGGGGATATATCCGTTTATGGTATCAATAATCTCGCTTGCGTAATCGGGGTTGTTTTTCATTTCCGTAAGTATGTTGCTTACGGTCTGGTAAAGCGAGGTAATTTCGCTGTAAACACGGTGAACGATAAGATACAGCAAAACTCCCGCAACACCCACGGTAACAACAACCGTGAATATAACCGTTATCACACGGGGAATTTTGGTTTTTCTGCACACAAATTCCACAAAGGGGTGCAAAAGAACGGCAAGTACGTAGGCTATAATAAAGGGCGTAAGCACACCTGCCAGATATTTTACAAAAACAAAGGCAAGCGCCGCACCCATAAGCACGTACGCCGCTATAACAAGTACTTTCTTGTACGGCTCTTTAGGAAGCATATTAAAAAAATCCTCCTTCCCATAACTAAAAAAACTATTGACAATCCCCGCCTGCTGTGGTAATATATGCTCTGCGAGGCCTGTTAGTCAAGTGGTCAAGACGTCGCCCTCTCACGGCGAAGGCAGGGGTTCGACTCCCCTACGGGTCACCAAACCGAATGCGAAAGCATTCGGTTTTTTGTTTTTTCAAAACAAAAAAGTGAAGAGTGAAAAGTGAAAAGTGAAGAGAAATGGAAGCTTTTTGCACAGCCGTGCAAAAAGCAGCCATATTTCATAACTTTATTCTTCTATTTCAACAACCCTGTAATACTTCTTACTTCCGATAACCTTCAACTGATTCTCCAGCGTATCGGGCTGTATAAATTCATCGGTTTCGGGTATATACAGCATATCCTTTCCTTCGTTTGCGCAAAGGAAGGTAAGGGGTTCGTTTTTATATTCCTTAACGTATTTTCCGCCGCTTGCTTCCAGAATATCGGAAACAACTGCAGATGCGGTTGCTTTTCCGCCTGCGCCTCTTCCGCGGAAGGTTACTCCGCCCACGCAATCACCGTAAACGGACACGGCATTAATAACGTCATCGGTTATGCCAAGCACCGTCTTTTTGCTTACAAGGCAGGGGGCAACAAACAAACGCACGGTATCTCCCGTTTTTTCGCCGCAGCCGATAAGCTTTATGGCGTATCCGTTCTTTTCCGCTTTAATAACGTCATCTCCCGTTACCCCGTCAATACCCTGCATCACAGAAACGTTTTCAAGGTTGATATGGGTATTAAAGGCAAGGGATGCAAGAATACATATTTTACGCGCCGCATCCGCACCGGAAACGTCTGCCGTAGGGTCTGCCTCCGCATAGCCCTTTTCCTGCGCCTGCTTCAAAGCGGTTTCAAAGGAAATGCCCTCGTCCCGCATTTTTGTGAGTATATAGTTGGTAGTGCCGTTAAGTATACCGCACACCTTTTGCATATCGTTACCTGCAAGGCAGTGGAGAATGGGATGTATTACGGGAATACCGCCCCCTGCGGAAGCTTCGTAAAGATAAGCCACGCCGTTTTTTTCCGCTTCTGCGGAAAGCTCTTTTCCGTGCTTTTCAACCACCGCTTTGTTGGATGTTACCACGCTTTTTCCCGCGCGGATAAGGGCAAGAGAAAATTCATAGGCAGGGGATGTTCCGCCCATGGTCTCTGCTACAACGCTAATTTCTTTATCGTTGATTATGTCGTTAATATCTCCGGTAACGCAATTTCCCAAAGGATGATCGGGGAAAACGCGTCTGTCCAGAATACGTGTTATTAAAAACTCTTCTCCCGTGCGGGCGGTTATAAGACGGGAATTTGCGTTAATAACCTCGTATATACCCTGACCTACCACGCCGAAGCCGAGAATTGCAATTTTTGCCATTTGGAACACCTCCATTGATTAGATCAGTTTATCACACCTGTACGTGAAAATCAAGAACAAATTGCATATATAAAGTTAAATATTGCAAATTTATACAAATAGCGCCGTTTTTGAGTTTTTATCGGATACGTTGATAAAACAAAGGGTTTTTCACTCGTTACGTTAATTCGGTTCAACCTTAAGTTTACAGTAAATTACAGCAAAAACTATTGTATTTTCCATACATTTGTGTTATTGTGAAATAGATGATTTTTTATTTGAAAAAAAGGATTTTTGCAAATGCTTAAATTATGCGAACTGCCCAAGGCGGCAGAGGTGTTTTTTGAACAGAATAATATAGATATTTCCTCTGCTTTGGCGGTAATGCGCTCGGATATGGCGTTCCCCGGCACAAAGGCAGATACCTTTATTGTTCTTACACAAGAAACCCTTTACGTTGCCGAAGGCGTTATTATTCACCAAAAAGGTAAAAAAGGCAGAGAGACCCGTTTCGATTGCTTTGATAAACGGGAATATTCTCTTTCCGATATGAGCGAGCCCAAAACCGAAACTCTTATTTCCACCGCCCGTGTTACGGCGGTGTTCGGAAACGACGTTATGCCTATGTTTGACGTTTCTTCCGCCTGCAAGCACGAAGCAAACGTTATCTGCTCCTGCATAAAGGAAATAAAAAAAGACGGTAAAATAGACGAAGCAAAGCACAAGGACGAGCGCAGCAAAGAAAAATTCTGTCCCAAGTGCGGTATGCGGTATCCCGACCAGCAGAGAAAGGTTTGCCCCAAGTGCCTTGAAAAAACCAAGCTCGTTAAAAAAATGGCAACCCTTTTCGGCAGGTACAAGGGATTCGTGCTTTTACTGCTTGTGGCGTTTTTGGCGTCCTCCGCCCTTTCCGTTGCGGTGCCTTACGTTTCAAATCAGCTCCTTTACGGAGAGGTTTTGGAAGAAGGGGGCAGTATGTACGGAATGATCGGCGCCGTGGTATTGCTTATTATCGGTGTGCGTATCGCCTTCCTTATTATAAACCTTATCGTGGGCACGCTTTCCTCCCGCACGGCGGCGCAGGTCACTTATGACCTTAAGATGCTTATTTTCGATAATATAAATAAGCTTTCCCTTTCCTTTTTTACCTCCCGTCAGACCGGCGGACTTATGACACAGGTAAACGGGGATTCCACCACCCTTTATTGGTTTTTCTGCGATGGATTCCCTTATCTCGTAACAAACGTTCTTACCCTGCTTTGCGTAATGGGAGTAATGCTGGCGGCAAATCCGCTCCTTACTCTGTTTGCATTTATCACCGTTCCCATATTCTTTTTCGCATATAAATATCTCTTCCTCGCCTTTGACAAGCTGTGGGCGCGGAACTGGGCAAGAAGAAGAGCGCTTAATTCCCTTATATCCGACGTACTCAACGGTATGCGTGTGGTAAAATCCTTCTCCCGTGAAAACGAGGAGGGCAAGCGGTTTGATAACCGCAACCGTGCCCACGCGGAAACCGTGGCGGAGGCGGGTATGCTTTCCGCAAAAAGCTATCCTTTAATAGGATTTTTGCTTCAGGCAGGACTTTACGTTGTGTGGGGTGTGGGCGGCTGGCAGGTAATGAAGCAGACCGGCAATATGGATTATGCGGCGCTTTCTGCGTTTATCGCATATTTCGGGCTTATTACAGGACCTTTACAGTTCTTTGCAGACGTTTCCAACTGGTGGAGCGAATGTCTTAACGCAATGCAAAGACTTTTCGAAATCAAAGATTCCGTTCCCGAGGTGCGGGAAGCGGAAAATCCCGTTTCTCTTACCGATGTAAAAGGGGACGTTAAGTTTGACGACGTGGTGTTCTCTTATGAAGAAAACCGTGTTGTTATCGACCATATTTCCTTTGAAGTCCCTGCGGGAAAAACGGTGGGTATCGTAGGAAAGACCGGCGCAGGCAAATCCACTCTGGTAAACCTGCTCACCCGTCTTTATGACGTTACCGAAGGCGGCATTTACATAGACGGAATAAACGTAAAGGATATTTCCTTTAAATCCCTCCGTGAAAACGTGGCGATCGTTTCTCAGGAAACCTATCTGTTCCGCGGAACCATAAAGGAAAATATACGCTACGCCCGTCCCGACGCTACCGACGAAGAGGTTATGGAAGCGGCACGTATAGCGTCCGCACATCAGTTTATTATAAAATACCCCGAAGGGTACGAAACCATGGTGGGCTTGGGAGGAAAAGACCTTTCCGGCGGCGAAAAGCAAAGAATTTCCATTGCCCGCGCCGTGCTCCGTGACCCGAGAATACTTATTCTCGATGAAGCAACCGCCGCTATGGACACCCAGACGGAACGGCAGATTCAAGCGTCCCTTACCCGTCTTGCAAAAGGGCGCACCACCATAATGATCGCCCACAGACTTTCCACCTTAAGAGATGCGGATTTTCTTGTGGTTATAGAAAACGGAAAAATGCCGGAAAAAGGCACGGCAACCGAACTGCTTAAAGCAAAGGGAGTTTACTACAAGCTTTACAAAATGCAGGCGGAAGCCTTAAAGACTATCGGTATAGAGGAGTGAAAACAGTGAACGGAATAACCGAAACCATATATTTTACAGCAGAAAACGCGGTATTTTATTTAACCGCAGGGGGACTTATCGGTTTAAAAGCCTTTATGCCTCCCGTTGGCAAGGATGACCTTGCAGAGGACGGGGAATCGGATAATTCGCCTCTTTGGCAGGATCTGGGCAGAGTGTTTTTGCACCGTGCATTTCCTTACGATATGCCGGATAAGTTTATTTCCGTTTTGGATAAAGACGGCAAGGAATACGGTATGATCAAGGATATATCCGCCCTGCCCGAAGAAATGGCGCAAATTATCCGCGCAGAGCTCAAGCGCAAATATTTTTGCCCCGTCATAACAAAAATAAACACCGTTTCCGCAAAGTTCGGCTATACCTATTGGGAAGCGGACAGCGATATGGGTAAGCTTTCGTTCTCTATGCACGATACCTACCGTAATATCGCCAAGGTGGGCGGCAACCGCCTCATCCTCACCGACGTGGATGGGAATAGGTATGAGATAAAGGATTATCTTTTGTTGGACCGTAAGAGCTTCAGGAAACTGGAACTGTATTTGTAGGAGCGCGTTCATTCGGCGCAGAACCAAAAACGCAAAAACACACTAAAATGTTTCGAAAACCGTAGGGTGCGACGTCCTCATCGGCACCCCACAAAACCTGCGGTTTTGTGGGGACCCCGGAATGGAAACCTTTTTTCGCATATATGCGAAAAAAGCTACCGAAGTTCATAGTTCCTAGTTCCTAGTTCATAGTTTTCAAAAAGCTTTGCTTTTTCCTAAAGATTATACCACATCTTCCTCTTTTCGTCAACCCAATTAAATGTTCTTAATTTTAC
>JAGCNA010000316.1 GCA_017646185.1 Clostridia bacterium | reverse complement strand
TTCAAATCTTATCAGGACAAGATAGATGCAAAGAAGGCAGAAGAACAGGCAAAGCGTGATGCGGAAGACAAACGCAAGGCAGACGAAAAAGCCGCCGCAAAAGCCGAAAAACAAAAGAAGCTTCAGGAGCAGGCTATCAAACAAGGCAAGCCTATTCCCCAAGCACAGCCCCAGAAGCAAAAGGTGCGCGGAGAAGTGCGTGTTGTAGATACCAGAGGTACTGCAAACGTAGACCTTTCCAAGTACGATGAAAAATACGATAACCTGGCAGGCGGCGCCGCAGCTGCCGCAGGCGGAAAGCAAAAGCTTAAGAAAAAGAACAACCGCAACCAGCAGCAGGAGCAGACCCGCCGTCCGGGCGATAAAAACAACAAGCAACAGCAAAAGCAGCAGGCTAAGCCCAAGCCCGTACAGCTTTCCATAACCGTGCCCGACGAAATTACCGTTGGCGAGCTTGCTTCCAGAATGAAGACCGCAGCAGGCGAGGTTATTAAAAAGCTTATGCTTATGGGCGTAATGGCTACCGTTAACGAAGCTATAGATTACGATACCGCATATCTTATTGCAGATGAATTCGGTATTAAGGTAACCAAGGAAGTTGTTGTTACCATAGAAGAAAAGCTGTTTACCGAAGACGAAGACAAGGAAGAAGATCTCGTACCCCGTGCACCCGTTATCGTTGTTATGGGTCACGTTGACCACGGTAAGACCTCCCTTCTGGACGCTATACGTGATACCCACGTTACCGCCGGCGAAGCAGGCGGTATTACCCAGCATATCGGTGCTTACAGCGTTACAATAAACGATAAACCCATAACATTCCTTGACACCCCCGGTCACGAAGCGTTTACCTCTATGCGTGCAAGAGGTGCAAACCTTACAGATATTGCTGTTCTGGTTGTTGCCGCAGATGACGGTATAATGCCCCAGACCGTAGAAGCTATAAACCACGCAAAAGCCGCAGGTGTAAGCATTATCGTTGCCATAAACAAGATGGACCGTCCTGCCGCTGACCCCGACAGAGTTAAGCAGGAGCTTACCAACTACGAGCTTCTTCCCGAAGAATGGGGCGGAGATACCATTGTTGTTCCCGTTTCCGCGCTTAAGCGTCAGGGTATTGACGAACTGCTTGAAATGATTACCCTTTCCGCCGATATGATGGAGCTTAAGGCTAACCCCTCCCGTGCGGCACAGGGCGCTGTTATAGAAGCAAAGCTGGATAAGGGCAGAGGCCCCGTTGCTACCGTGCTTGTACAAAACGGTACTCTCCGTATCGGCGATTATATCATAGCAGGTTCCACCGTGGGACGTATCCGTTCCATGACCAACGACAAGGGCGAAAAGGTAAAAGAAGCAGGACCTTCCACTCCCGTAGAAATAATGGGTCTTTCCGAAGTTCCCGCCGCAGGTGATTCCTTCCGCGCAGTATCCGACGAGCGTCTTGCAAAAGAGCTTGTTGAACAGCGTAAGACAAAGGAAAAGGAAGAGCAGTTCAAGGCAGAAGCAAAAGCAAACCTTGAAGATCTGTTCAACCAGATCGGCTCCGGTGTCAAGACTCTCAATCTGATCGTAAAAGCAGACGTTCAGGGTACCGCAGAAGCTGTAAAAGCATCCCTTGCAAGACTTTCCAACGAAGAAGTTAAGGTAAGCGTAATTCACGCCGCAACCGGTGCGATAAACGAATCCGACGTTATGCTGGCTTCCGCCTCCAACGCAATCATTATCGGCTTTAACATCCGTCCCGACAGAGTGGCGCTGGATATGGCAAGCAGAGATAAGGTTGATGTTCGTACCTACCGCGTAATTTACGAATGTATAGACGAAGTTACCGCCGCTATGAAGGGTATGCTGGCACCTAAGTTCCGCGAAGTAATACTCGGCAGAGCAGAGGTAAGACAGACTATCCGCGTGCCCAACGTAGGTACCATTGCAGGCTCTTACGTTACCGACGGTAAGGTTACCAGAAATGCAAGTATCCGTGTACTCCGTTCCGGAGAAATTATATACGAGGATAAGATAGCCTCTCTTAAGCGTTTCAAGGACGATGCAAGAGAAGTACTTCAGTCCTTCGAATGCGGTATCGGACTTGAAAAGTTCAATGATATTAAGATAGGCGACGTTCTTGAAGCTTATACCATGGAGGAAATAGAACGCTGATGGGTTCTTTCAGACAGGATAAAATAAACGAAGAAACATCAAGGGAAATAACCGAAATACTGCGCACGGTAAAGGACCCCAGAATATCTCAGGCTTTTGTAAGTATTACGGGCTGTGAGGTTACCAAGGACCTTTCCTATGCAAAGGTATATTACAGTGTGTTGGGCAAGGACGAGGGCGTTAACAAAGGCTTGGCTTCCGCCGCAGGATATATCCGCAAGGAACTGGCGGCACGGCTTAATTTGCGCATAACTCCCAAGCTTGTGTTTATTCCCGACCATTCCGCAGAAAACGCATTGCATATATCCGAGATGCTTAAAAACATCAAGTACAGCGAGGACAACGAATAATGTTGAGAATCGATTACGAATCGGCTTCCCAATTTCTTTTGGAAAAGGATAATTTTTTGGTGGTATGCCACGCTTGCCCCGACGGAGATACCATAGGCAGCTCTGCCGCTTTGGTAATGCTGCTCCGTAAAAAGGGAAAAACCGCGTGGGCATACTGCCCGGATCCTATTCCCGAAAAGCTTGTTCCCTTTGCGGGAAACGGCATTTTTACAAAGGATATACCCCAAGACACCGTAAAAATAAGCGTTGACGTGGCTACTCCCGCTATGCTGGGAGATAAGCAGGAAGCGTTTGGTGTATTCGATCTTTCCATAGATCATCACAAGATAAACTCTATCCCATGCGAAAGACTGCTTATAAGGGATAACTTTATTTCCAATGCGGAAATAATTGCCGACCTTTACGATGAGCTTTCCGTAGGCATAGACAAGGATGCGGCAGTCTGCCTTTACGCAGGCATAAGCTCCGACAGCGGCGGGTTCAGATATTCCAACACCCGTCCCCAGACAATGCGTCTTGCCGCACGGCTTATGGAGACCGGTATTGATTTTGCCGCCATTAACAGACAGCTTTTTGATAAAATGACACCGCCCGTACTGGCGCTTATGAAAGCGGCGTACGGCTCGGTCGAGCTGTATTACGGCGGTAAATTGGCGATCGTCACCATTTCAAAAGAGGAATACGAGCAAAGCGGTGCTTTGGATACCGACCTTGACGAGATAAAAAGCATACCCCGCCGCATTGATGGTGTTGAGGTTTCCGCTATGATCCGTCCCAAGGGAGATAAAGCCCAGATTTCTCTGCGCTCCAACGAGTATTTTGACGTGGCGGCGTTCTGCCGTGAAATGGGCGGCGGAGGCCACACGAGAGCGGCGGCGTTCCGCACGGAAGGCACACCCGAGCAGGCTAAAGCTATGCTTATAAAGGCTTTGGAAGGCAGACTATGAAAGCGGGAATTATAAATTTTTATAAGCCTACGGGAATGACATCCCAAACGGCGGTGAACATAGTCAAGCGTCTTACGGGAGCAAAAAAAGCAGGACACTGCGGTACTTTGGACCCTTTAGCGTGCGGTGTACTCCCCATAATGCTGGATAATGCGGTAAAGGCAAGCGAATATCTTACCGACCACGACAAGACCTATATAGCGGGCATAAAGCTGGGGATAACCACCGACAGCGGCGATATTACGGGAAACGTTATCTCCGAATATGACGGAAGTTTACCTTATTTTGAGGAATTTTCAAAGATTGCAAAAAGCTTTGAAGGCGAGCTGATGCAGGTTCCCCCTATGTATTCCGCCTTGAAACGTGACGGAAAAAAGCTGGTAGACCTTGCAAGACAGGGCATAACCGTTGAAAGAGAAGCGAGAAAGA
>JAGCNA010000315.1 GCA_017646185.1 Clostridia bacterium | reverse complement strand
TTTATGGGATTCGGGAAAAGTATTTAGCGATACAAGCGTCGGAATTTGTTACTCAGGCTTACCTCTTACTGAAAGAACTGCTTATATATGGCAAGTCAGGCAGTGGGATAATAGCGGGAAAGTTGGAAATTGGAGTGAACCCACGCGATTTGAAACAGGTCTTATGGGTCATTTTTGCGGTAAATGGATAGGTCCTTTAGAGGATAGTAAGACTTGGCGACTGCCTGATCCTCTTCCCGCGCCTATGCTCAGAAAAAGTTTCTTTTTGAACTGCAAAGCAAAAAGCGCAAGGGTTTATATATGCGGCTTGGGATATCATAAGTTGTTTGTGAACGGCAAAAATGTGAGTGACACCCTTCTTGCTCCCACAGTTTCCCAATATAACGAAAAAATCTATTATGAAACGTTGGATATTACCGACCTATTGGCAGAAGGTGAAAATGTTTTCGGTGTGATTTTAGGAAACGGCTGGTACAATTCTTATACCAAGGACCCTTGGAATTTTGCCGAAGCTCCTTGGCGCGACCGCCCAAAGCTCTGGCTTGAAGCGTATATTGGGCTTGAAAACAATGAGAGTGTTGCTGTCATATCCGATCATACGTGGCGATTTTCTACCGGACCGATTATTGCGGACGGTTTGCGCCACGGTGAGGTTTACGACGCAAGACTTGAAAAGAACGGATGGAGCAGTCCGGGATATGATGATAAAGATTTTTTCCCCGTACAAATAAAGAGAAGCCCCGGAGGAATACTTGGCTCAAGACAAATAACACCCATAAGGAAAGTTGAAACGCTGAAAGCTGTAAAAATATACCGTCATGGGAATGGTACGTGTGTATATGACTTTGGCAAGAATATCTCGGGCTATGTCAGAATACACGCCAAGGGGTACGACGGGGCACAGATCGTATTTCGGTATTCGGAGCGGATAGACGAAAATTTCAATATAAACCGTGAAAAAATTTCGGCATATATATACAGCGGCGAATTTCAAACCGACCGATATACAATGCGGGGAAATGATTTGGAGGAGTGGACACCGAGCTTTACATACCACGGTTTTCGCTACGTGGAAATAAGCGGCTATCCCGGAGAGTATAACACGGAAAACTTTACAGCTGAAGTTATATACACTGATTTCTCGGCTGTTGGAGAGTTCCTGTGTTCTGATGAAACGGTAAACAAAATATATAATTCGGCAAGACTGTCCACGCTTACCAACTTTCACGGATTGCCCGAGGATTGCCCCCACAGAGAGAAGAACGGATGGACGGGAGATGCTTGGAGCAGCGCCGAGCAGCTTTTGCTTAACTTCGATGCGCGACGTGATTACAGCAAATGGTTAAACGATATCAGGGATTGCCAAAGGCCCGACGGGCATCTCCCCGGATGCATTCCGACTGCGGATTGGGGATATAGGAGAACCGGTATAGCGTGGGGAGCAGCGCTTGTTTTTATACCGTGGTATCAGTACATTTATTGCGGTGACAAGAAAATAATAGAGGAAAATTATTCCGCCGCTAAGAAATTTGTAAAAAACACTGCGGGCTTTGAGATAGGTGGGATAGTTACTCATGATGGCGAAACGCCTTACGCTTTTGGCGACTGGATGCCTCCCGGAGGTAATGCCGCAAGAAAATGCAGCGTTGCTCTTATGGAAACGGCAACCTATTATATGATGTTGGTTATACTCTCAAAAATGGCATCTGTTCTCGGACAGTTGACCGATGAAGAATTTTACACCAAGGAAGCGTCTCGAATAAAGAACTGCTTCGGTAAAAGATTTATTAACGGAACTTCACTTACCGTTACCGAATGTATTACCGCATACGGATGTATTGTTTTTAACGGTCTTGATGAGAGCGGCTGTTTTCTTAAGGCACTTGCGGAAGAGATAAAGAAAAATGGCGGCATAGCGGATTTCGGCTTTCACGGTATGAAATATGTTCTCGGTGCGCTTATTGATAATGACCTTCAAGAGATTGCATACAAAATGCTTGTTAATCCCAAGTATCCCGGTTGGCGATATATGATAGACAACGGCGCAACCACTCTTTGGGAAACATGGGATGGGCAATTATCTCAGAACCATCATGCGTTTTCGGATATTGTAACGTTCTTATACAAGGCACTCGGAGGTATATGTGTCGATCCCGAATTCCCGGGTTTTAAGCACTTCTTTTTAAAACCTTATATGCCCGAGGATATGGATTTTGTAACGGCTTATCATATCTCTCCTTATGGAAAAATAGAAAGCTCGTGGAAAAGAGAAAAAGGCGATATTACGTATAAATGCACTATTCCCGTCAACACAGAAGCTACCATTATTTTTCCGAATGGCATTAAAAAGAAGCTCTGCTCCGGTACGTATCAATTTAGTTTGGATTGAAAAAATATAATCTCGAAAAATTTGTAAACATATTCAAAAAGATTACGGAGGAAAGAAAATGAAATACCAAATTGAAGCAAAGCCCTACGGAGAATATGACGTAGTGGTTTGCGGTGGCGGCACAGCGGGTTGCTTTGCGGCTATCGCGGCGGCAAGAGAGGGCGCAAAAACACTGCTTATAGAGCGCTCGTTTGTGGTTGGCGGTATGCTGACCGTAGGCGAGGCAGGAATTACGAAATTTACCGAGCATTGCAAGGACGTTGAGCGTTACAAAAAAGAGGTGCTTGACAGGCTTGCCACAGACCCCAAGGGTGTGCAGGTGGTTGGCGGAATTCCTCACGAATACGTCAAAAGACTTATTGACAGCGGAAAGGCTCTCGGTACTCACGGAGAGGCGGGCAGCTACGTTTTTAC
>JAGCNA010000314.1 GCA_017646185.1 Clostridia bacterium | reverse complement strand
GGCGAGCCCGGCTCCCACGAGGAAATGATCGCCTTCGGCAACGATCAGTTGAAATACTACAATTCCGTTGCCGCCCTCACTTCTTCGCTGATCGCGGGTATGGAGGGGATAGATATAATCTCTCCCACAGGCACGGCGGTACAAAACGCCCGCACCTCCTCCGTGGGCGTACTTACGAGGGATAATTATCATTTAAGCTTGAAACTGGGCAGATACATAGCGGGGCTTACCTTCTTCAAAGCCCTTACGGGCGCGGACGTTTCGGAAATCACCTGGGCGCCCGACGGGGTAAACGCTTATATGAAGGCGGTTGCGCTCGAATCCGTACAAAACGCAATTCAAACCCCCTATTCCGTAACGGCTTCTGTTATCGAAAAGCCGGAATTCGTCTGGCCCGAATCGGAATACGGTCCCGCCGCCACGCCCAAGGATCCTTTTTATGCCCACGGGGCGAAAACAGCTCCCGAGGTAGAGGAAAAAGTGGATATCCTCCCGTATTTCAACATAAACGGAGTAGGGGAGATAAGCACCACCATTGAAACCGCAAACGGCTTGGGACTCACTCTCGATCTTGAAAAAACTCCGTATCTTTATTATTCCTTCGTTATTCCCAAAGGGTCGGATTTCTGTTTTTCCATCTACAGCGATTCCACCTATTCCCCCTGGCTCACCTTCCTTGATGCAAGCAAAGGGGATGCGGTGCTTAACGAAAGCGCGGAAAACTGGGACGCGGCGTTTGGCTCGGGCAGAAAGCAGTACGCCACCCAAAGCCAGACGGGCTGTATAGACCTGAGGGATTATACGGTTAACGGCGCGCTTAAATGGGTAGTAAGCCGTATGAAGCTGTACGCTCCCAAGGGAGATACCGTTGCGGTAAGCTATTTCTTCTTCGGCTCGGAGCCTTTAAACGACCCTGCCGCCGAATATTCGGAGGAGGAATCCGTGATTTCCGAAATTTCCGAAAATTCCGCTCCCGTTTCTTCGCAGGTGTCGGATACGACGGACGCTTCTTCTCCCAAAAACACAAAAAGTCCGTGGGTTATGGTGATCTCCGGCGCCGTGGTCGGCGCTTTGGTAGGCGCTGTTTCCTATAGAAAAGCAAGAAAAAAATAACATTTTAAAGCCCGCGCCACGTTACGCGGGCTTTTTACGGGCAGTTTTGTTGGTGTTTAACAAAAAAATATGTAAAATATCAATATTTTGGTTGCACAATTCAAAAAAGTATGTTACACTATATCTGTATCTTTATAATAAAATTGGAGGGATGAATTTTGAGCATAACAAAGTATCTTTTTGATGCGCTCAATAACGGTACGGAGCTTTATCCGCCTATGCAGGGAGCTTTGCCCGTTAACTCCTACGATATATTACAAGGCAAAATAAATTCAAACCGTTTTGCGACTCTGGCAGAGGATATGCGCATAACCGGTGATACGGATATACTTATAGTTGCAAAATCCGTAAACACCACCGTTGCGGGAGGTATATATTCCTCGTCCTCTCCCGCACTGCTTAAGGGCCTTTATTACATTCCCGCAGTTTTACATACGGACGGGACCCTTTCCTTTACCGAAAACCGCCTGCCTTATTTTAACGAGGAATTTTTGGAAGGGGATATAGTGTTTGGCGATTGCGCCCGTGCCCACGGATATTTTGGGGCAAATCCCAGACTCATTTCCGCCATATACGCAAACGGCACATGGGAAGCATATATCCGCCTTGCCACCGCTTATTTTGAAGAGGTTTGCGGAGTTCCCTATAACGAATGCTACATAACCAACAGAGCGGATAAATCCTCTTTTATATTTGATCAGAATTGTTATATAATCCCCGCCCGTCCCGTAAAGGGAACAAAGCCCATGC
>JAGCNA010000041.1 GCA_017646185.1 Clostridia bacterium | reverse complement strand
CAGCATCTTGTGCATTTTTAAATACGCTTTTTACCGGAGCGGCTAACGGAATAAACAGCTTAAAAATATCATAATATTTTTCATAAACTTTTGTAAAGTGGTTTCCCGCTGCGGCTTTTTTGAATTCGGTAAATATTCTCTCTGCGGAAACGGCGTTAATATCAAATGCGTGTCTTTCCATTGCGGCAAGCGTTTCGGGTTCGATTTCAAATCCCAGCACCGATGCAAATCTCAATCCGCGCAATATTCGTAATGCGTCTTCCGCAAATCTTTTCTCGGGATCCCCCACAGCACGTATTATACGGTTTTCGATATCTTGTATTCCGCCGTGAAGATCGATATATTTTTCGCCGTCATAGCAAATTGCGTTCATAGTGAAATCCCTGCGCACGAGATCGTCCTCAAGCGTGGCGCCGAAAATCACTTTATCGGGATGTCTGTGGTCGGAATATCCCGTTTCTTTTCTGAAT
The DNA here is from genome assembly GCA_017646185.1 of Clostridia bacterium. Classification (GTDB taxonomy): domain Bacteria; phylum Bacillota; class Clostridia; order Oscillospirales; family CAG-382; genus SFLA01. The sequence continues at coordinate 1,405 of JAGCNA010000041.1, read as the reverse complement.
ACAGTTATTTCATAGGGAATATCCTTGTATAAAAGAGTAACCGTACCGTGCTTTATTCCCGTTTCAAAAATCTTTTCTTCGGAAAAAACCTTATAAACTTCCTTTGGAAGGGCAGAGGTGCAGATATCGTAATCGAATATCTCGCGTCCCATTATCATATCTCTCACGCTTCCGCCCACGAGATAAGCTTGGTATCCTGCAGCGTTAAAGCGCTTTATTACTTCTCTGTACACGTTTTTCCCTCCCTTTATTATATTTTAACATATAGGACACCGTAAATCAATCAAGGAGTTAAAAATGAAAAAAATATTTTCACTGTTGCTTGTAATATTAATATTTTTGTGCTCCTGCGCAACGGAAGACGGGGATTTTTCTTCTGTTACCGAAGTGTCCGAGGAATCTAAAGTTTTTGTGCCGTATCCCGATAATCTTGAATTAAAAGAGGAGGAATCCTTTGTGTATACACCCAACGCTTCGGAAAAATTAATAGCCGTGTGGATTTCTCAATACGATATAACCAAGGCTATGTGCACCAAGGAAGGGCAAAAACCCGCAGGAGATTATGCCGCATATATAGATAATATGTGTAAAGAGCTTAAAAATAAAGGATATAATGCCCTTTTCGTTCAGGTCCGTCCTTTTGGTGACAGCTTTTATCCCTCCGAATATTATCCTCCCTCCAAATATGCTGTCGGTGCTTACGGCAACAGCTTTGAATATGACCCCATTGAACTGTTGGTTTCCGCTGCCCGCACATACGGGTTGGAGTTTCACGCTTGGGTAAATCCTTTTCGTCTTATGGAGGAAAAAGAGCTTTCTCTGATTCCGGAAGATTCTCCTATCCGCCAGCTTCATTCTTGGGGTAAACTAAGTCTTCACGGCGGCAGATATTATCTCCGTCCTTCAGATGAAGCGGCATGTGCTCTGATTCTTAACGGAATCGAGGAGATAATTCGTAAGTACGATGTGGACGGTATCCATTTTGATGATTACTTTTATCCCACAACGGATCCTGCTTTTGACAGCGAAGATTTTGCCGCTTCGGGCGAAACCCGTCTGCAGATGTGGAGACGAAATAACGTAAGCGAATTTGTAAAACGTGTGTATGCTCTGGTGAAATCTTTGGACTCCGAGTGCGTGTTCGGTATTTCTCCCGCTGGGAATATGCATTATACCTACGCAACCTGCTGTACAGACATATATAAATGGTGTTCAACCGATGGTTATGTGGATTACATAATGCCGCAAATATACTTTGGATATATTCACTCCACAGCGCCTTTTTCCCAAATGGTATCCAAATGGGCAGACATTATCAAAACCCCCTCTGTAAAGCTGTATATCGGCCTTGCCGCATATAAACAGGGCGAAACAGACAATAACGCAGGGGATGGAAAAAACGAAT
>JAGCNA010000313.1 GCA_017646185.1 Clostridia bacterium | reverse complement strand
GTAATAGCGGGCGCAATACACGCCGCCTGCAACAAACATAGGAACGTAAAGCAAAGCCCCTTGTTTTCCCATAAACAAAGCCACTGCGGCAACCAACAGCGCCGCTGCTGCGACAAAGGTCAAAAAAGTAATCACTACATCAAATCCCGAGGAAAGCCCACTGTGCAAAACAGAAGAAACAAAATTGAAGATAAAAGGATATAATCCTTCCACGCAAAGAGATAAAACTCCGAAAACACAGCATGTTGCCGCTAAAACAGATTTGTTTTTCTTGGGTGCGGTAGAAATATCGTTTGTCATAATCCAAAAACTCCTTTGCTTTTTCTGTTCACATTATATCATATATTTCTCTGCAATACAATACGCAAAAAGAGAAGGCTTTTTACAAACCTTCTCTTTTTTCGGCATTTTCTCCCGTTGCTTTGTTAATGGGCGGGTGATATAATTTTATATGGGTGATATGTATGGATTTAATTTATCAAACAAAGGGATTAAGGCTTATAAACCGCCTTTTTTCTCCCAACAAGCAATCGGAAACGGCAATCCCCTTTTACCCTCAAAAGCCCTGCTTTGCCGGCGCAAAGCCGGTTTCCCAACCCTTTGAACGGGTAACACCCGAAGAAGTGGGGATAGACAGCGCAAGGGTAAACGAATATATAAAAGAGCTTATGGGGGATAAAAGCATAAATCTCCACGGCATAACCTTAATAAGAAAGGGCAAAATCTTTTTTGAAGCGGATTTCGGCTTGTATCGGAGCGAAATCTGGCACGCCGCATATTCAATGAGCAAGACCGTGGTAAGTATTGCTATCGGAATTATGTTTGACGAAGGCTTGCTTTCCCCCGATGACCGCCTTGTAGACCTTCTTGATGCAGGCAATCTTGTAAAGATAGGCAAGGGCGGCATAACCGTAAAGGAGCTGCTCACCATGTCCACGGGAATTTCCTTTAACGAGCTTGGTGCGGTTACGGAAAACGATTGGGCAAAGGGATATTTTGAATCCAAAGCAAAGTTTGAAGCGGGGGAAAGGTTTGAATACAACAGTATGAATTCCTATATCCTCTCCTGCATAATCAAAAAGGTTGCAGGGGTTGGGGTAAACGAATATCTGGAAGACAAGCTGTGGAAGCCGCTGGGAATAGATTACCACCCTTGGGAAACCTGCCCGAAGGGAATAGAAAAAGGAGGCTGGGGGCTTTATCTCCGCCGTGAAGACACGGCAAAGCTTGGCGTTCTTATAATGAACGGAGGAGTCTGGAAGGGAAAACGGCTGTTAAGCGAAAAATATATTAATTTAATGCTTCGCCGACATCGGTCGGTTCCTGCGGAATACGGAGGGTTCGATTACGGCTGTCATATCTGGACGGGGCGCAGCCGCAAAGACTTTTTGTTAAACGGTATGTTCGGTCAAAACGTGTTGGGTTTTAAGGGGAACGGTGTTATTATCGCCTCCAACGGCGGAAACGACGAGGTCTTCCAGCGAAGCCCCTTTTTTAAAGCGGCGGAAAAATATTTCGGCTCTGCAAATTTCAAAGAAAGCCTGCCCCCAAACAAAAAAGCATATAAAACGCTGTGCAAAACCGCAAAATCCCTTTGCGGCGAAAACTCAAAAAAAGAAAATCCTTTTGCCCGCATAAAAAGAAAAATGTTTTTAAAAGAAATTTCGGGCAGGGAATATAACATCCTTTCAAAAAACGGGATTTCCGCCTGTCTTTTGCCCGTAACCCTCCGTGCTATCCAAAACAACTACGGCACGGGTATAAAGAAAATATCCTTTCTGTATGAGGAAGGCAAATTTTATATAGATTTTGTTTCACCCGACGGTATACGGCGCATCACCGCAGGGTTTGAAAGGGGTGAATATACCCTTTTAAATTTCAACGGGGAAAAATATGTGGTGGGTTGCCTTGCAAGGCTCGGCACAAACGAAGACGGCGTGTATGTTTTAACCCTTAACTGCGCCTTTTGCGAAACCGCTTCCCAAAGGATAATCAAGTTTTACTTTTCGGGCGGCGGAAAAATGCGTATCACCTTTTCCGAAACACCGGGGGTGCGCCTTTTTGACAAAGCTTTGGAAATAGTGGGGGCGGTAAGCAAAAACAAGCTTCTTTCCGCCGCAGGTAAACGGGATCTGGATTATCTCCGCTACCGCATAAAGGCAACCTTTGATCCCGAATATACAGCCGAACAAAAAAACTAAGTTTGCCCCAAGGGCCAAGTGAAGTTATCTTCGATAGTGAAGTTCACTTCGTGAGTGAAGTTTCGCCCGTCGGCGAAGTTAGGGGTTCCCCGAAACGAGCAAAGCGAGTTTTGGGGGTTCCCGAAGTGGGGCAAACTTAACTTCACTGCGAGCGAAGCCAAGCAACTTCACTGTGCATAGCACAACTTCACTTTTGCGTCAGCAAAAACTTCACTAATATAAAAAGAGCAGACATACAAGATTTTTTCTTGCTGTTTGCTCTTTTTGCTTTTTAAGTAAATTTTATTTTTTCTTTTTTGCGCTTACTATAAGAAGCACTATTCCCGCTGTAAAAGCGCAAGCGCCAATAAAGAACACAACGGAAGGCAAGCCGCCAAAGGTGCTTTTTGTAATGAGTATTGCGGTAGGTCCGTCCGCACCGCCGATAATGCCAACGCCCTGCTGTTTTGTCAGCAAAGCGGCAACAACACCGCAAAGGGGTATAACAATGCTTGCAAACGATGTCACCGCACCGAGAATAAGCGTGATAATTCCTGCTTTTTTCATAGCTTTACTCCTTTATTAACTTTGGCTTGAAGTTCAAAAAGTCTGCGGAAACAAGGTGTACCTCTATTCCGTCAATATGCTGAGGCAGGTATTCTTTTATCGCTCCGTGCAAATGACCGTACCAGCACCGTCTTATGCCGTTTTCCCGCATTACCTCGGTAAGAGATTTTGTGGGGGGATAATGTATAAAGCAAACAATCTCCGCTTTCGGGTTTTCTTCTTTAAGCTTTTGCGCCTCTTTTAT
>JAGCNA010000040.1 GCA_017646185.1 Clostridia bacterium | reverse complement strand
TGCTCATACTGCGGAGCGGCGTATGAATATCAGATAGTTCCCAAGCTTGAAACAGAAGGAAATACCAACGTAGCACTTGGCAAGAACTACACCCGTTCCGGTCTGTTTCTTAAGGACGGATTGGAAAAATATCCCGATGAAGACGGCACCACAATGACCGATGGCAAGCTTGCCGCAGATAACGGCGTATACAGCGATGCCGCGTATATCGGTTTCCATATCGGCTACGGCGATTACAGCACAAACGGATATTCGTATATCACGCTGGATCTTGAAAGAGCGTACCGTATGGATAAATTCGTGGCATACACCGCATCCGAATATGCAGGTGCAGGCGTTACGGGTCCCAAATCGGTTTCCGTTTACGTTTCCGATGATAACAAAAACTGGAAGCTTGCGGGAAGTGCAAACCCCAAGGATACCACGGAAACCAGTATGCTGAAAATCGTGATCGAATCCGATCAAGTGCATCTGGCAAGATACGTTCAGTTCCGTTTTGTTGCCTCAAATGCATTTGTAATGGTTGCCGAGCTTGAAGCGCATCAGGCAGAAATAGAACCCCACACTCATACCGGAGGCGAGTGGGTCGAAACACAAAAGCCCACCACAAGCCAAGCCGGTAAAGCCTGCAGATACTGCACCTTCTGCGGCGACGTGACAGAAACCAAGGAGATACCCAAGCTTAATATATCTTCGTACGGCGAAAACCTTGTTTTGGGAAAAAGCTACACCCGCACGGCTTTGTTTTCAAGCAACGGCACAGAAAAATACCCCGATGAAAAGGGTACTTCTATGACCGACGGTGTTTTTGGCCCCGAAAACGCATCATATTCCAACGAAGCGTTTATGGCGTTTTATGCAAAGCATACCGAATACACCGAAAAAGGATATTTCCATATAACCTTTGATCTGGGAAAAGAATTTGATCTGTGGCGTTTCGTTACATATTACGCAGCTTCCTCCGAAAAGAACAAGGCAGCAGGCGTTCAGGAGCCTGCAAGCATTGGCGTATACGTTTCCTCCGACGGTGAAAACTGGACTCTTGTCGCAGACGCGGTTCCCGAAGAAGTAACCGACAAGGGCGTTGCATCCACCGCAATGCTTTTGGATGCTTCCGTTACCGCCCGTTACGTTCAGTTCCGATACACCCACAAAAACACGTTTGTTATGGTTTCCGAAGCAGAGGTTTACGGCTTGGAGTCCACGGCAGACACGCCGAGCGACAATCCTTCGGATAATTCAACCGACGATAACACCAACGAATCGAACACAGAAGCTTCTGTTGATTCGGATAACAGCCGCTCCGACCAATCCGACGTGGATTTTTCCGAAAGCGATGCTTCCAACGACCGTTCTCAAGCCGAAGTCTCCGCTGATACCGGTGACGGCGGTTCGGGTGTCGGTATCGTGTTGATCGTTTGCGCTTGCGCAGTTGTTGCCGCTGTGGCTGTAGTATTGATAAAACGTAAAAAGTAATTTTTGAAAACACCCCAAGAAGCCTTACGGCTTCTCGGGGACCCCGAGCAAACCACCCCAGAAGCCCAACAATAAAAAGCTCCCGAAAAAATCGGGAGCTTTTTGTGTGTTTATTATTACTTTTTGCTTTGTACGCTTTCGTAGAAATCTATGGTAGCTTCCATATCCGACTGGGCCTTATCCTTTATGGATTCAAAGGTAGAGGTAAAGGAGCCTGCGGGCTTGGTGATAAGAGACTGAAGCATGGTGTCCATACCGCCCCACTTATAGATCATACCGATATCGCATCCACGGGAAGCGAAGATGATATCAAGCATTCTTACGGTATCGTCATCACGGGTCTTCTGGTACTTAAGTGCTATATCATAGTATGCAACCGCAAGGTTGTTTTTGGAATGAGCGCCCATAACCTCAAGAGCGATACCAACCATTTCGTACTGCTTTTCGGAAAGTCCTATGGGAACACAGAAAGCGTTGGATGTCCAAGGGTTAACGAGGGTGTAGAAGTTTTCCTGCGCTTTATCGTACTTGGGGAAAGGAACAAGACCGAAATCATCTTCCATTTCTCTGTAAGCTTCGGTAGAAGAGGGGCCGGAAAGGTTGAATATGGATCTGCCTTCAACAAACGCCTGAGTTACCAGTTCGGAGGGCCACTTGGTTACGCCGAAGTAATCGTTTGCGGAAACGTAGTAATCTCTGTTCTGCATAAGCTCAAGGATGTTTTCGATAACGTCTACGGAACGATCGTTGAATATGGTTATTTCGGGCCATCCGTCTGCGCCGATAGAAGCGGTACGCTCACCGGAAGCATAGAAAAGGAACCACATATCATCGTACTGTCCGCCGTAACCGAACTGATCCTGATAATCTATCTTGCCGTCCTGATTAAGGTCGTTCTTTATGGTCTTGGACATTTCGATAACCTTATCTATTGTCCATTCGTTGTCATCAACCAGATCATAGGGGCTTTCAAGACCGTATTCAACGATAAGGTCCTTATTGAACGCAACGCAGGAGGTAGCGTCCTTGTTGGTGATACCGATATCGCCGATAGTAAAGTAAAGTGCGCCGTTAAGGGTCATTTCCTTGTTAAAGGACTGATCCCACCAAGGCTGGGACATATCCAGATAAGGAATCTCACCGCTGAGCAGGTCAACGAGGATACCTTCTGCCGCAAGAGCAGCGCAATCGTAAAGGCAGGGAGCCGCTACGTGGTAGGATTTTGCACCGGTTACAAGGTCATCACGCATATAAGTAAGGGTATCGCCGTGGTGGCGCTTACTGTCGTATATGTATTTTTCCTCGATAACCAATCCGTACTGCTCGTAAAGCATATTTGCTCTTTCACGCAGTGCATCGTTAACGACTTCGGGAAGCTGACCGTCCTGACCGTCAACGTATTCGTTATAAAGAATTTCGGAATTTGCGGTTTCGTTTACGCCGGAAGCAAGGAAGATTATTTTTTCTCCTTTATAATCCTTCTCGGGCACGTTTGCCACGTATCCGTCGGAAGAGGTGTTATCAAGAGAAACAGTCTCCACATCGTCGTTACAGGCAACCAAAGCTGCCGCCAAAAGAAGCGTAAGCAGTATTACAGCCAAAGCTCTTTTCATTTGTGTTTCCTCCAAAAATATTTTTTGATACAAAATAATTATAACACTGTTAAAGCCAAAAATCAAGGCAGTATGTTGACTTTTTACAAATATATAAGTATAATATATTTGGGAGCGCGTTCATTCGGCGCAGAAGACACCCCACAAACGCAAACCGCACAAAAAGATTTTGATTTTGAAAACAGAGGATGATGATTCTATGGAAATTAAGCACTCCTGGCAAGAGGGCAGACGGTTAAAGACCGCAAACCCTATGATGAATATAGAATGTATTATTATGGCAGAGCGCAACGATGCCTGCAACCAGATACGCGAC
>JAGCNA010000039.1 GCA_017646185.1 Clostridia bacterium | reverse complement strand
GACCGTATCGGCAAGACGGTAAAAGCTCTATTGGAGAAAAATCCCGAAACGGATTTTGGCAGAGCTTCACTTATCCTGCCGGACCGTCTGTTTATGCTGGATATGGTAAATATCCCCGTTATTCACCGCAAGGCTATGCAGCATTCCCTCAGTCTGGCGATCGAATCCATATACAACAACGCCGGCGATCTTAATCTTATGACATACGGCGTTCAGCAGACAAAACAAACCGCAACCTACGGTCTGGTGGGCATCCGCCGCGATCTGCTTGATAACATAACCGAAGCATTTTCTCAAAACGGAGTCGCTGTTTCCGGCACTACCTTTGCTTCAAACGCTATGGTAAACGGCGCAATGGCGCTTAATTCCAAATTGCGGGGCGAAACATTTTTGCTTTTGGATATAAAGGCGGAATATGCCCGTTTTGCATTGGTTGTCCGCGGTTGCACCATGGGGTATTATGATCTGCCCTTCGGTTATTCAATGATGTATAAATCCCGCTTGGCATCGGAGGATATGCTGTTTGACCACCGTGCGGGAGAGCTTTTGGTGCTTAACGCAAAAGAGCGTGCCCGTGCAAAACAGCTCACTATGGAGGGAAGCTATGCTCCCGAAGCGGAAAACGGCGAGGAAGGCACACCTACATACGAAATAGCCGCAGACGGAACTTTAAGCAAAAACGGCAGAAAGCTGCCTAAATTTATGCAGCGTGCCGTGCCCAAGACAAAGGAAGAGTTTATGTACGATAACTTCCGTATCTTTGTAAAATGGGCGTTGGATCTTATTACAAACAATCGGGAAACTGTATCTCTGGCAAAGCTGGATACGGTATATATAAATATGCCTTCCGAATACAGATTCCTCTTTGACGTAGTAAATAAAAAGCACGAGGGACGGGGTCTTAATTTCGTACCTCTTATGCCCGAAGATTCGGATAGCCCGCTTTTTGCAAATCTGGAGCTTTACGGCGGATTTTTCCTTAATAAGTACAACGAAGCAAACACCTTTTAAAATCTCTTACAGGAGTTTTGGATGGAGCAATATATTTTGATTTGTGCATACGTTATTGCAGGTCTGCTGGGCTTGTGTGTGGGAAGCTTTCTTAACGTGGTAATATACCGCCTCCCCCGTGAAATGAGCCTTGCTTTCCCCGGTTCCCATTGCACGTCATGTAATTACAAGCTTAAATGGTACGATAACATTCCCGTTCTCTCTTGGCTTATGCTGGGCGGTAAATGCCGCAAGTGTAAACAGCCGATCTCGGTGCGTTATACCGTGGTGGAATTGGCAAATACGGCGCTCTGGCTCCTTTCCGTGGCGCTGTTCTGGCAGGAAAGCCCTTTATACGCCGTGGTATCCGCCGTTGCCTGCTCTCTTTTGATATGCGTTTTTTATATTGATCTGGAGCATATGATCATATTTAACCGCTTCAGCATTATGATAGCCGTTTGCGGACTTATCTGTATGTTTTATGACGGATACACCAAGCCTGCCGATCATATTATCGGCGCTTTGGTAGGAGGCGGAGTATTCGCTTTACTGTATTTCGGCGCGGTTATGGTTTTAAAGAAAGAAGCTTTGGGATTTGGCGATGTAAAGCTCGCCGCAGCCGCAGGACTTCTTTTGGGCTGGCAAAAGCTTGTTTTTGCCGTTCTTATCGGGTCGGTTGTAGGCAGTATCGTGTTGGTTATCCTTAACCGTGCAAAAAAGCAGGATAAGGATACGGAATACCCCTTCGGTCCCTTTATCGTAGGGGGAATACTTATTGCCCTTTTAGCGGGCGCGCCCATTCTTGAATGGTATATGGGTATTATTTTAGGTTAAAAAGTTTTTTACGGAGGCATTGCTGTGCAGAAGTTTAAATATACGGCAGTTAATCTGCAAAAACAGAAGATCAAAGGCACCTTTATCGCCAACGATGAAAACGATCTGGCGGCACAGCTTGCCAAGCAGAGCTTGTTTTTGATCTCCTGTAAGGCGTACACCAACGATACGCCCTCGGCGTTTTTTACGCTTTCGGTAGGCAGTTCCGTGTCTACTGCGGAGCTTACCAATTTTTGCCGTCAGTTTTCTATAATGCAAAATTCCGGTATTTCCATATTGGATTGCTTGGATATTTTGCGCAACCAGCATTTTTCTGCGTATTTCCGCAATCTTTTGCAGGTTATTTACGAGGATGTTAAAAGCGGTCTGCTCCTTTCGGACGCTTTGGATAAACATAAAAAGGTGTTCCCTCACTTTTTCAGAAGCATGGTCCGTGTAGGCGAACTCAGCGGTAAAATGGAACTGGTATTCGGCTCTCTTGCCGATTATTACGAAAGCGAAAAAGCAATAAAATCAAAGGTAAAAAGCGCGCTTTCTTATCCTATGATGCTGTTGGCGATGACGGTAGGCGTCGTTATTCTTATGATGCTGGTGGTTGTTCCCACCTTCCGTGAAGCTATGGCGCAGATGGATGTGGAAATAACCGGTATTACAAAAATTGTTTACGATCTTTCCGATTTCATGCTCAGCTACTGGCTGATTATGCTGGCGGGAGTCGTAACCGCAGGTCTTATCATCTTTCTTATAAGTCGCACCGAATCGGGAGCTTTCTTTTTTGATAAAATGATAACCTACGTGCCCTTTGTAAAAACCGTACAGCGCAATTTGTTTACCGCCCGTTTCGCCCGTGCTTTCGGTCTGCTGCTTTCCAGCGGTATGGACCTTAACTCGGCTTTGGATTCGGTAGAGGTTATTATAAGCAACCGTTATTTAAAGAAAAAGTTTCACGAAGCGGCAGAAAGCGTACGTCAGGGTATGTCCATAACCGTTGCGTTTGAAACATATAAGCTTTTCCCCAGAATGATGCTTCAGATGGTAACTATCGGCGAACGTTCGGGCACGCTGGACGAGGTATTGATGCGCTCTTGCCTGTTCTTTGATAATCAGGTAGAAACGTCTCTCAATTCCGTAACCTCCAAGATCCAGCCGGTTATGCTGCTTATAATGGGCGGAATTATCGGTACGCTGTTTATCGCCGTATATTCTCCTATACTTTCCATTATGACAAGCCTTAATATCTGATATGCTTTTCCAAAAGGAGATAAATCTGTTTTTCGGAAGGATGCGTAATCTTTAAATGAATACAAACTACGAGCTTTTACAATTTTATATATACAAGCATCTGGTACGCCGTAAGGATGCCGATGCAATTCTTGAAGAATGCCAGCGTCTTAAAATGCCCGTGCGCGATTATTTGCTGGCAAAGGAAATTATTACCGAAACCGCAGAGCTGGAGGCTTTGGGCGAATACTACTGTATGCCTTCGGTGGAAATCGATATGCTGGAGATCGACAAAGAATTGTTTGATCTGTTTTCCTATGATTTCCTTAAGAAACACAAGATAATTCCCGTAAGTTACGATAAAAACGGAGTTTTGCTGGTAGCAACCGGCAAACCGCTGAACTTCCACACCCGTTCTGCGCTGGCTGTTCAGTTCAGCGGACCTATTGATTATATTCTGGTTCCTTCGGAGCAGATAGACAGATATGTGGATTCGGTTTCGGCTGTTGTATCCACTACCTCTGCTCTTGAGGATCTGAACAGCGAAAAATCCGAACAGCTTGCCGCCGCACAGAGAGGCGAAGGCGTTTCGGCGGTGCAAGAGGATGACGTTATCAACAATCCTGCGGTGCGCTTGGTAGATTCCATTATCAAAGAAGCTGTTCCGTACCGTGCCAGCGATATTCATATCGAGCCCTTCGAAAAGAACGTGCGTGTGCGTTACCGTATCGACGGCGATCTTCAGCAGCGTGCGGAATTTCCTATCGAAGCGTATTCCGCAATCTGCGCACGTCTTAAGATTTTGGCGGGACTTAATATTGCAGAACGCAGAATTCCCCAGGACGGCAGAATAAATATGGTTATCGGCGGAAAGGAATTCGATTTCCGTGTGTCCACTCTGCCTACCGTGTTCGGCGAAAAATTCGTTATCCGAATTCTGGATAAAACAGCCTTCCGTTTTACCCGCGCTGATCTGGGATTTACCGAAGAGGATAACAAGATTGTAGACAAGATGCTGTCTAAGCCTCACGGTATTATTTTACTTACAGGCCCTACGGGATGCGGTAAGACCACAACGCTTTATTCCTTCCTTAAAGAAATTAACGACAGCACGAAAAATATCGTTACCGTTGAGGACCCCGTTGAATATGTTATGCAGGGAATCAACCAGACTCAGGTCAATACCAAGGCAAATATGACATTTGCCGCTGCGCTTCGTTCCATACTCCGTCAGGACCCCGATATTATTATGGTGGGAGAGATACGTGACGAGGAAACGGCGCAAATAGCGGTTCGCTCCGCTATTACGGGGCATTTGGTTTTCAGTACTTTGCATACAAACGACGCCCCCGGTGCCATAGTACGTCTGGGGGATATGGGCGTACCGAAATATCTGGTTGCAGATGCGCTGGTAGGTGTAATCGCTCAGCGCCTGGTTAAACGTCTGTGCCCCGCTTGTAAAAGGAAAGGCCGTACCTCTGCCAAAGAAATGAGTATTCTGGGCATAAACGAGCCGGTCAGCATTGCAAGACCGCAGGGCTGTCAGTTCTGTAACAATACCGGATATAAGGGCCGTATCGCAGTACACGAAATTATGCATATGAACGATGATATGAGAGCCGCCGTGATATCCGAAAGCGACCCCGAAAAACTTCGCAAAATGAGTATGGAAAACGGTATGGTTCCTTTATGGAATTCCTGCCGAAATCTTGTGTTTAACGGATACACAAGCATTAATGAGTTGATGACATTAAGCGTCGAATAGGTTTGGCGCAATATTAATGCTATGTTTTGCTCAAAACTATTGGCAGAGTAGAAAAAATTTACCATATCTTAAAGCGATAAATCAAAAAACAGAAGCAAAATTGCTTCTGTTTTTTATTTGCAATATTTATTCCTTGGTGTCCAGACCAGCGGTTTCGTCCACGGGGAGGGCAAAGACTATGCCCTGCGCTTGGGTGGAGGTGCCGATGGCGTTATAAAGTCCCTTCAAGATATCGTCCGATTGGGAAGCGCTTGCGAGGATCATAACCACTTCTTTTTCCGGCTGGATGGAGATATTGAAAAACTTTTCCGCTTCCTTGGAAATGGTTCCTCTGCCGTGTAAAACGGTGCCTCCCCTTGCGCCGCAGGCTTTGGCCGCCTCCATTGCT
>JAGCNA010000038.1 GCA_017646185.1 Clostridia bacterium | reverse complement strand
GGATTACGACGTATTTACCGATATTTCCATTCCTTATGAATTTTTCACCGAGGTTCTTAAGCGTCAGGCGGTTGCAAACGCAGGCCTTACCTTGGTTCTTAACTGGCAGAATCCCGACGGAAGCTGGAAAAAGGACGAATATCTGTACCCCAACGGAATAATGGATTATATCAACGAAAACGTTGGTATGGGATATCTTACCGAGCCCGTTCAGTATTCTTGTGAACGTGTGGGCAGAGACAGAGCCGACCAGCCCGATTACAGTCTGCTTATAAATTTTGCATTTTGTTTTTCAAACGAATCCAATTTTATCGAATATTACCACAATTCCTCATTTCTCGAACACGGCGGTTCTCCCGAAAAAGCCGCCAAGACCGCTTTTGTGTATGCCGTGGATAAATATCTGAAAGATAACGGCAAGTACACAAAATCCGAGAGCAAGGTAACCTGGAACGACGTGGCAGATTCTCTGGTTCTTGTAACCAACTGTTTTTCCACCGCCACATCCTATTCCAACCAGACGAAAAAAGCAATAACCAACGTCTTTATTGCCGATGCTATGGCAGATTTCTTCAAGCAAAAGCTTGAGGTGTATTTTGCGGAAAATCCTGCGGCGGCAGATAAAGCCTGCCAGCAGGTTCTGGTTAACAAGCGCAGCCGCGAATCTGCGGAAAGTATGCGCCTTAACGTAAAGAAAAAGCTTACTACGACTCTGGATATAAATAACACGGTTGAAAAATTCGTAAACTGCCGCAGTAAGGACCCCGAGGTATGCGAATTGTATATAGTTGAGGGTGATTCTGCGCTTACCAGCTGTAAGCTTGCACGCGATCCGTCCTTCCAAGCTATAATCCCCGTACGCGGTAAAACACTTAACTGTCTTAAAGCGTCCTACGAAGCTATTTTTAAAAGCGATATTATCGTGGATCTGCTTAAGGTTATCGGTTGCGGTGTAGAGATAAAGGCTAAAGGCAGTAAAAATCTTACCGAATTCAACCTTGCTTCGTTGCGCTGGTCAAAGATAATTATTTGTACCGATGCTGATGAAGACGGGTATCAGATAAGAACCCTTATACTCACGCTGTTTTACCGCCTGCTTCCCACCCTTATAAGAGAGGGCAGGGTGTATATTGCAGAAACGCCTTTGTATGAGATAAACACCAAGGAAGATACCTTCTTTGCTTATGACGAGCAGGAGAAAATATCCATCCTTTCGAAGATAGGTAATTCCAAATATACCATTCAGCGTTCAAAAGGTCTGGGCGAAAACGATGCGGATATGATGTCCCGCACCACAATGGCTCCTGCCTCAAGAAAGCTTGTAAGAATTACTCCCGATGATGAAGCGAAAACTTATGAAATGTTTGACGTTCTCTTGGGTGATAACCTTGCCGGCAGAAAACAGTTTATTGCCGAAAACGGTGCAAGATATCTTGATCTTGCGGATTATTGATAGGGAGGTATAACAATGGCTAAAAAGAAAAAAGTTGAGCCTGCTCCTATCAAGCTTGCGGAAGTTGTCAATACTCCCATTACCGAAATTCTTGAAAGCAACTATATGCCTTACGCTATGAGCGTTATCGTTTCCCGTGCTATTCCCGAAATAGACGGTCTTAAGCCTTCTCACAGAAAGCTTTTGTACTCTATGTATAAAATGGGTCTTATGACGGGTCAAAAGGTAAAAAGTGCCAAGGTTGTGGGACAGACGATGATGCTCAATCCTCACGGCGACGCTGCCATATACGAAACTCTTGTCAGACTTACCACCGGCAGAGAGGCCCTTTTGCATCCTCTTATAGAGTCCAAGGGCGCTTTCGGAAAGCAATATTCCGATATGGTGTATTCCGCTTCCCGTTATACCGAATGTAAGCTTGCACCCATTTGCGAAGAGCTTTTTGACGGTATAGACAGAGACGGCGTGGATTTTGTGGATAACTACGACGGAACCATGAAGGAGCCTACGCTTCTTCCCGTTTCCTTCCCGAACATTCTCGTTGCTCCCAATAACGGTATTGCGGTAGGTATGACCAGCCGTATATGTTCGTTTAATCTTGGTGAATTATGCGATGCAACATCGTTGTTTCTTAAAAACGGCAGTATTACCGTGCCCGAGCTTTTGGAAATAATGCCTGCACCTGATTTTTCCACAGGCGGTCAGCTTATTTACGATAAAGATAAGATGGCGGATATTTATTCCACCGGTGTGGGCACCTTCCGCGTACGCTCCAAGTGGCGTGTGGACGGAAATCATATAGAGGTATACGAAATTCCCTATACAACTACGGCGGAAAAGATAAAGGATTCCATTGTAAAGCTTGTTAAAGAGGGTAAGGTTAAGGAGATTTCCGACGTACGTGATGAAATCGGTCTTAACGGTCTTACTCTTACCATCGATATCAAGCGTGGTGCAGAGCCTGATAAGCTTATGGCAAAGCTGTGCAAATCCACACCTTTGGAAGACACATTCGGCTGTAACTTCAATATCCTCATCGGCGGTGTTCCCCGCACATTGGGTATTGCAGAGATTATAGAGGAATGGAGCGCATTCCGTGTTGAATGCTTGCGCCGTAATTATATTTACGATTTGGGCAAAAAGAGCGATAAGCTCCATCTTTTGTACGGTCTGCGTAAGATTTTGCTGGATATCGATAAGGCTATTGCCATCATCCGCCATACCGAAAACGAAAAAGATGTTGTTCCCAATTTGATGAGCGGATTTGATATAGACAAGGTTCAGGCAGAATTTGTTGCCGATATCAAGCTTCGTAATCTCAACAGAGAATACATTATCAACCGCACAGAAGAAATAGGCGACCTTGAAAAAGAGATCGAGGATCTGAAAAGCCTTATTGCATCCGAGCGTAAGATACGCAACGTTATTATTAAACAGCTCGGTAAGATCAAGGAAAAATACGGCAAACCCCGTAAAACCGAGGTGCTCAGCTCCGAATCCGTTTCCGCTGTTTCGGATGAACCTAAATTTGAAGATTATCCCTGCTTTATGTTTGTAAGTAAGGAAGGATACTTCAAAAAATGTCTTCCCGCATCCTTGCGCGGCAGTGACGTTCAAAAGTTCAAGGAAGGCGACGAATTGCTTATAAGCACAGAAACCACCAACGGTGCGGAAGTTCTGTTCTTTACCAACCACGCTCAGGTATATAAAGCCCATATGTATGATTTTGACGATATCAAAGCGTCTGCTCTGGGCGAATACGTGCCTGCAAAGCTCGGATTTGACGAGGGTGAAAAGGTAGTGGCGGCACACGCAATGTCGGATTTCAGCGGCAGCTTCGTTGTATTTTATGAAAACGGTAAAGCAGTCAGATTCCCTGCAGAGGCATACAAGACCGTTACAAACCGTAAAAAATTAACAAACGCACTTGCTTCCGGAACGGTTGCGGTTGGCGTGTTCAGAGGCGGAAACGAAAAGCAGGAATACCTTATTATTTCTTCTGCTTCCAGGGCATTGCTTATAAAAGAAAAACAAATTACAGAAAAATCCACCAGAAGTGCTTCCGGTGCTACTGTAATGACACTCAAAAAAGGTCATACCGTGGTAAGCGCCTCTGTATATGATCCCAACGTACGTGCGTTGGAAAAGGAAAGCCGGTACCGTAAATCCACCTTGCCGTCCACCGGCGGTCTTTTTGAGGATGACGATCCCGAGCTTAATCAAATGACATTAATTTAATTTTTATCGGAAAGGAGTGTTCACGTTGAAGAAAGTTTTTGCTAATTATTTGGCAGAGCTTCTGTCGTTGGCGGCACTTTTGGTTTCGTCCGTTATTTCCTTCGTTACGAAAAATAACGTTTCGGGCTGGATATGTCTTGCTATAGCTTTTGTGTTTGCCGTTATTGTAGTTTGCGTCCAGCTTTTTAAATTAAGATGGAAGCTTCCCGAGCAAACAGAGAAATCCATTTCTGCTTTGACAGTAAGCTTTTTGATGAAGCTTGAGCATCCCGCCCTTCTTGTAGATGACCACGGTAAGGTTATTTGGCACAACGAGGCACTTTCTGAAATTGACAAATCCAAATCCGCAAAGCACGGTGCCAACGTAAGCGGTATATTTGAAGGCGTTCTTATGCCTCGCAAGAACAGCGACAGCGAACCTGCCGAATATACTGCCGACAATCGTCACTTTACTGTTCAGCATTATCCCGTGTTCGGTTCCGCAAAAAAATACGATCTTTGTATTATGTACGATGATACCGGCTTGTTTGAAAGCAAGAAGTATATCAAAATGCATAATCCCGCAGTTATGTATATCGTTGTGGATAATTTTTCCGAGCTTGCTCAGGGACTCAAGGATAATTACCGCGCTTCTTCTGCAAAGGTAAGCTCCGTTCTTACAGAATGGGCATCTACCTTTAACGGTCTTATAAAAGAGTTTGAACGGGATAAGTACATCTGTGTGTTTGACGAACAGTACGTTGCCGATATGATCGAATCTGATTTTGATATTATCGACCTTGTTTCTGCGGTTACCGCTTCTGACGGTGGTGCGCCTTTGACCATTTCTATCGGTGTTGCTGCTACAGACGGTTCTTTTTCCGAAAAAGAAGAGATTGCTATGCAGGCGCTTCAGCTTGCTCTGCAAAAGGGCGGTGCACAAGCAGTAGTTCGTGACAGAACTCAGGCACGTAACTACGGTGCGAGAGTCCGTGCCGCAAAGAAGGACAGTAAAGGTCCTTCCCGTAATGCCGCTTTTACTCTTTCCAATCTTATAGAGAATTGCTCCAACGTAATAATAATGGGCCATAAGAATCCCGATTTCGATTCTATTGCGGCGTGCGTTGGTATCGCAAGACTTGCGTTTATGCACGGAAAACGCCCCTTTATTATAACAAGCGAGAGAGATGCGGATATCACACCTGCTTTGCGTCTTATTTCAGGCTTGCCTGAATACAAAAACGTATTTGTTGACGATATTTATGCGCAAGAGCTTATCACTCCCTCTGCACTGCTGGTTATTGTAGACGTTAACAACGTGGATATGTTTGCTTCCGCAGAGGTATATAATAATGCGTCTCAGGTAGTTATAATTGACCACCATATAAAGAAAGAAGACTTTACCAAGTCTATTTCACTTGAATTTATAGATCCTTCCGCCTCTTCCGCTTCCGAGCTTGTAAGCGAGATACTGGAAGAAAAGCTTTCCGCAGGATCTATGAAGAAGGAAGAAGCAATTTTGCTGTTTTCGGGTATTTTACTGGATACACAAAACTTTACCCGCGGTACCGGTGTACGTACCTTCGGCGCATCCTTCTATTTGCGCAGTTTGGGTGCAGACCCCGGAGAGGCAAAAGAGCTGTTTAAAAACGATATGGACGAGTATATCAAGCTCGCCCGTATAGAAAGAAATATTTACCGTTATAAAGATAACATTGCAGTTTCCTTCTTTGACGGAATAGGAAACGATGTGGATTACCGTTTGTGCTGCACCGTTGCAGACCGTATGCTTACCATAGAAAACGTAGACGCTTCCTTTGTGGTGTGTCAGGTGGGTAATGACGTGCGTATTTCCGCCCGGTCCCGCAGTGATGAGCTTAACGTTGGTACGGTAATGACATTTTTCGGCGGCGGCGGAAGATTTGATGCCGCGGCTTGCAAAATTGAAAACACAGAAACAAACGAAGTTTTAAAACAATTGGAAACCGCAATAGATGATTTTTGCGAAGGAAGGTTAAGGAGGAAAGAAGATGAAAGTACTGCTTCTTGAAGATGTACGCAGTCAGGGTAAAAAGGGTGAGATTATCGAAGCTTCCGATGGATACGCGAGAAATTTTCTCATACCCCGTAAGCTTGCCGTAGAGGCAACACCCCAGATACTTACCGAATATAAAAACAGAAAGGCATCCGAGGCACATAAAAAAGCCGAAGATAAAAAGGCGGCGCAGGAAGCTGCTGCGAAGATCGACGGCAAGAGCATAGTTTACAAAGCTACCGGCGGCGCAGACGGAAGACTGTATGCGGCTGTAACCGCATCCGATCTCAGCGCAAAGATAAACGAAACCTTTGGTATCAATGTAGATAAGCGCAAGCTCGTGCTTAACGATAACATTAAAAACGTAGGCGAATACAACGTAACCGTAAAGCTTTATCCCGAAATTTCAGCAAAATTAAAAGTTATTGTACAAAACTAAGAAACGGAAGATAATAATGGCCGAAATTGATTCTATTCGACAAATGCCCTATTCTCTGGAAGCAGAGCAGGCTATACTCGGAATAATTCTTGTCGACCCGCAAAAGATAGCGCAGATAAGCGAAAAAGTTAAAGCGGAAGATTTTTATCTTGAACGTCACGGTGTAATTTATAACGCAATGACCGGTATGTTCCGCAGTAACGTGGAGATTGATATAGTTACCCTTATCGAACAGATAACAAAAATGGGTAATTATTCCGAAGGAGATGCGGCGAAATATATTAAACAGCTGGTGGATATGGCATCTGCCGCTACGAACATTGAAGAATATGTTCGCATTGTAAAGGATAAAACCGTACTCCGACAGCTTATTGCCGCCGCACGTGATATTTCCGATAACGCTTACTCAGAAATCGGAGAGGTAAGAGATATCGTGGATTCTGCGGAAAAAGCAATATACGATATTTCCGCAGATAAATATTCGGATCGTTTTATGCATATCCGTGAGGCTATCGTTCAGGCTTTGGATAATTATCACGAGCTTGAAAAGAACCCCGAAGGTGCAACGGGATATAAGACCGGATTTTCTTCTTTGGATAGATATCTGCTTGGTATCGGCCCCGGAGATCTGGTTATTTTAGGTGCCCGTCCCGGTGTTGGTAAAACTTCATTTGCTTTGAACGTTGCGTCGAATATTGCTCGTTCTTCCAGAAAAGAAGTTGCGATTTTCTCTCTGGAAATGACAGCAGATCAGCTTGTTAACCGTATGCTTTCCACAGAAGCCGCAGTTCATAGCTCGGCTCTCCGTACGGGTAGAATTCTGCCCGAAGAATGGAGCAGAATTGCTACGGCGGCATCGTCTCTTTCTTCACTTGATGTTTTGATCGACGATACTTCCGATATTACTACGACCGCAATGAAAGCAAAGCTTCGCAGATGCAAGAATCTGGGGCTTGTGGTTATCGACTACCTGCAGCTTATCCGAGGTGAAAGCCATACCGATAATAAGGTTTTGGAAGTTGCTGCCATAACCCGTGATCTTAAGCTTATGGGCAAGGATCTGGGTGTTCCCATAATCCTTCTTTCTCAGTTGGCAAGACGCAGCGAACAGCGTAACGAAAAGCGTCCCATGCTTTCCGACCTTCGCGATTCCGGTGCCATAGAGCAGGATGCGGATATGGTTATATTCCTTAATAAAGAAACGCCTTCCGATAAGAATGCGCCCCCCACCCAGGGTGATTTTGAAGCGGTGGAATGTATTATTGCAAAGAACAGACACGGTGCGCAGGGCATAGCAAAGCTTGCCTGGTACGGCAGTACCTTCCGTTTCGTTTCTGTTGATGAGGATACAAATGAACCCGATTAACAGCGTTTCGGAATTTCTGAACTGTATAGAAAAGGGACGTATATTAGTGGCGCTTTCCGGCGGCGGTGATTCTGTCTGTCTTCTTTCCGTTTTAAAAGATTTGGGCGCAGATATATGCGCTTTCCATCTTAACCATGGTATAAGAGGTGAAGAAGCGGATAGAGATCAGACGTTTTGCCGTGAGCTGTGCAACGATCTCGGTATCCCGTTTTATACAAAAAATGCAGATATTCCCGCTATTTCCAAGGAATGCGGGAAGGGAATGGAAGAAACAGCCCGTGCTGTGCGGTATCAGCTTTTGAACGAGATTGCGGATGCAACCGAATCCCGTTATATTGCAACGGCTCACAACGGTGACGATAATGCCGAGACGGTTATATTTAACCTTGTCCGCGGCTGTTCGTCCGATGGTCTTTGCGGTATTCCCGCTGTAAGAGGCAGGATAATACGGCCGCTTCTTAACTCTACCCGTGCAGAGATAGACGCTTATCTCAGGGAAAGACAAATTCAGTACGTAACAGACAGCACCAATTTCGATGAAAGCTATACCCGCAATAAAATCAGACATTCCGTAATGCCCGTGTTGCGCAGTATAAATCCTTCTGTCGTAACCGCCGTTTCCCGTTTGTGCGAATCGGTGAGAAACGATAAAAACTATTTCGAA
This sequence comes from Clostridia bacterium, assembly GCA_017646185.1. Classification (GTDB taxonomy): domain Bacteria; phylum Bacillota; class Clostridia; order Oscillospirales; family CAG-382; genus SFLA01. The sequence goes on along the minus strand of JAGCNA010000038.1, from coordinate 16,126 downwards.
GACAAGCTTTCGGAGTGCGGTAATGAGTTACCCGCAGATCTTCCTTTGTCTTTGTTAACGCGGCAGATATCAAAGCGCTACGAAGCAAAAACGGGTCTTTCTTTGGATTTTGCACATATTAATAAAATAGCCGAATCGGTTAAGAACCGTGTATGCACCACCTTGGATCTTCCGGGAAAAGTATGTGTATACGTTTATTACGGCGATTATTCTTTTGAAAAAAGAACAGTTTGTTCCGAATACTGCGTTCCCGTACAGCAGGGAATTACCGAAATTCCGCAAAAAAACACAAAGATTTTTTACGGAAACGAAAATGTTTACAAATTGGCAACATCAGTAACGGTAGATTGTGGTAGAATAGTTGGCAGTTTGTACGCACGTCCCAGAATGGAAGGAGACCGAATAAAAGTGTTCGGCGTTTCCAAAAGCGTGCGAAAAGAATTTATAAATAAAAAAATACCGCTTTGCGTCCGCAACGATATTCCGATTATTTGTGATGACGAGGGAATAGTTTACGTTCCCTATATCGGGGCAGACGACAGAGTGTTTTCAAATTCAGGGCGGCATATTTTGGGGCTGCTCTGTTCCGAAACGGAGAAGCATAATGAAGAAAAGTAACACCGGTTGGGGATTATTCTGGCTCGTCGCAATAGTAGCCATAATAGTTGCCGCTTTTGTAATGGGCGGAACCGAATCAAGCACAACAATTAACTACGCGAAGGTAAGCGAATATTTTCACGATGAACAGGTAGTGGAATTTACCGTTTCAAAGACAAATAAGCTTACAATGAAGCTTAAAAACGGAGAAACCGTTTCCCATACTCTTCGCGATCTGTCTATATTCTACTATGATTTCAGCGAACTTATAGAAGAACAGCATTCCTCCGGAATTATCAAGACCTATGAATACGAGGCTCCCACGCCTACACCTGCTTGGCTCAAGTTTTTGCCTATAATACTTGTAGTCATCACTATGATCGTGCTTTGGTGGCTGTTCTTTGCAAAGATGGGTTCAAGTAATTCTTCCGGCGGCGGTATGGGCGGTATAGGCAGAATGAACTCTTTCTCCAAATCCCGTGCAAAGCTGGGCTCCGATGAATCGAGAAAGATTTTGTTTAGCGACGTTGCAGGCGCAGACGAAGAAAAAGAAGAACTGCGTGAAGTTGTTGAATTCCTTAAGAACCCCAAAAAGTTCAGTTCTTTGGGCGCAAGAATACCCAAGGGCGTGCTTTTGGTAGGTGCACCCGGTACCGGTAAGACCTTGCTGGCAAAAGCTGTTGCTGGCGAATCCTCCGTACCTTTCTATTCCTTGTCCGGTTCCGATTTCGTTGAACTTTACGTCGGTGTCGGCGCTTCCCGTGTAAGAGATTTGTTTGAGACCGCAAAGAAAACCGCACCTTGTATTATTTTCATTGATGAAATCGATGCGGTGGGCAGACACAGAGGTGCAGGCTGGGGCGGCGGACACGATGAACGTGAGCAGACACTTAACCAGTTGCTTGTAGAAATGGACGGCTTTGGCGTTAACGATGGCGTTATAGTTATTGCCGCTACCAACAGACCCGATATTCTGGATCCCGCATTACTTCGTCCCGGTCGTTTTGACAGACAGGTAACCGTTTCTTATCCCGATATTAAGGGACGTACGGAGATACTCGCCGTACACGCAAGAAACAAGCCTCTTTCCGATGACGTTGATCTTGAAACCATAGCAAAGTCCACTCCCGGCTTTACCGGTGCGGACCTTTCCAACCTTCTTAATGAAGCTGCATTGCTGGCAGCTCGCAAGGGCGAAGCCGTTATCTCTATGGAAGATATTGAAGAAGCTTCAATCAAGGTTATTGTCGGTACACAGAAGCGTTCCAGAATCATTAAGCCCGAGGAAAAGCGCAAGACTGCTATTCACGAAGCTGGCCACGCTATTATTTCCCGTGTTCTTAATCCCGATGATTTTGTGCGTCAGATATCCGTTATTCCCAGCGGCAGCGCTTTGGGATACACTCTTTCTTTGCCCAAGGAAGACAGATGGAGCGTTTACCGCGGCGAACTGCAAAACAAGATATCCGAACTTCTGGGCGGACGTGTTGCTGAAGAGCTGTGCTGTGATGATATTTCCGGCGGCGCTTCCAACGATATCCAGCGTGCTACCGAAATCGCACGTAAGATGGTTACTACCTACGGTATGAGCGATACGCTCGGTCCTATCGTGTTCGGTACTGGACACGATGAAGTGTTCCTCGGTAAAGATTATTCTACCCAGCGTAATTATTCTGAAGAAATAGCTTCAAAGATCGATTCCGAAATTCATCGTATAATTACAGATGCGTATAATAAGGCAAAGAAGATTATTACCGAAAATATGGATAAGCTTAACCTTATTGTAGATTATCTTGTAGCGTACGAAATTATGGATGAAGACCAGTTCAACGCCGTTTTTGCAGAGAATTGCAATATGGAAACCTTAGAGAAAATGCGCGAGGAAAAAACCGAGCGTATACGTGTTGCAAACGAAAAACGCCGTGAAGAGCTTAAGGTAAACGAAGAAAAGAAAGAGGAGTCCAAGGATTCCGACGAAAAGGAAGACGTAGTTCCTCACTAAAAGACAAAGTTAAAGTGCGTATCTTTAAAGGATACGCACTATCTTTTTATCGAGGATATTTTTTGCAAAAACGGTAAACAATACCATATATGAAAAGAGGTATTGTTATGAACAAAAAAACTTTGCTAACCGCAACTCTTATAACCGCTTTGGCAATTATTCTTGTAATACTTATCGCCGTGGCAATTTTCAAAAATCAACCGGAGGATACTCTTCCAAGCGGTCAAAACGAAGAAACAAGCGATATTTCGGGGTTGTCCGAAAAAGCAATGGAAAGAGGCTGGGTGATCAATAAACTGGGGTATTCGTATTTGTATTATGACAGAGCGTTACAACAGTTTAACGGAACGGTCTATACCGGACAGAGGTATGCGGATGTTTTGAACAGCTTTGCAGGGGAAATTGATTGCGCAAAAATATTCAGTATTACCGTGCCCACCCAAGCCGAATATCTTGAAATTCCCATAGCGGTAATGGCAGAGGATAATTTTTACTGTAATTCCCAAAAGGAAGCGGTGTTTGCCTCTTCACTTGCTATGGATAAAGTTAAAAATATAGATATTTACGACGTTTTGTACGCTCACAAGGACGAATATATCTATTTCCGTACAGATTATAACTGGACAGCATTGGGGGCGTATTATGCATACACCGAATTTTGCAAAGCTGCAAATTTACAGCCGGTGCCGCTTGAAAATTACGAAACAGTAGAGCTTGAAAACTATCTCGGTTGGTTTTATACGGCAACAAAAAGCCAAATGCTTCTTGACAATGCGGATACTATAGTTTATTATCGTATAGAGAAAGAGCACCCTTGTTATATCACGTCATACGAAGACGGATATATGACTCATACTCTTAAATATATCGGCACAGAAATTTCTGCAGAGGATGGTTACAGCGTGTTTATAGGCGATGAAAAGCCCGTATATAAGTTTGAAACCAGATCCAAAGGCGGTACGCTTGCAATAATAGGTGATACTTCTGCCCATGCATTTATTCCGTTTTTACTGCCTCATTTTAAAGAGATCACCTTGTATAATCCCAATATGCTGAAAAGCACCGATGATATAAATTTAAATGCCGATACGGTTTTGTTTTTATCCTACGCAACAAACGCAAACAGTTCTGTCTTTTGCGAAAACATTGAAAGGCTGTACAAAAAATGAACGATACCACTGTTATCTGCGGATATATTTCCGTTTCTGCGGCAATACGCGGCGGAAAACGCCGTATAGACCGCATTATACTTGATACAGAGCGATATAATAAAGTTATGCGCAGTAAGTACCACTATAATGAAAAGAAGCAATACGGCGCTTTAAAAGCAAGCGGCATACAGCTTGATTTCGTTTCACCCGATGAGTTTTTAACTCTTACCTCGGGAGATACGGCAGGGGGGATTGCGGCAGAGGTAGGGGAACGCAGGTTTTGCCGTCCCGAAAAACTGCTGTGCAATAAAAAAGGCTATATTCTGGTTATCGACGGTATTGAGGATCCATATAATTTCGGTTACGTTTTACGTACCGTTTACGCCGCAGGAGCCGACGGTGTTATTTTGCCGGAACGAAACTTCTTTGTATCTTCGGATATTGTAATACGCTCTTCCGCAGGTGCTTCCGAATATCTTGAGGTAGCGGTTACCGACGATCTTGGCTCCGCCGTTTCCTTGGCCTCCGCCGCAGGATATACCGTTGCCGCTACTGCAAAAAGCGAAAACTCCGTAAGCGTTTACAATACTGTGCTTTCAAGACCTCTTTGCCTTATTTTAGGCGGGGAAAAACGGGGAATTTCCAAAAACGTTTTGGAAAAAGCGGATATTACCTTAAGCATACCGTATCCCAGAAATTGTCAGTATTCCTTATCCGCTTCCGCTGCGGCAAATATTATTGCTTTTCAGATAGGCTCAATTATCGCTCCCCCAGATGATTCCGGGAACCTTGCCGATGATGACTGTCTGGGCAATACATAATTCGGTTTTTATTTCTCTCGTTTCCGTGAATAACGGACCGGATATTTCCACACACGCAATAAATTCGATATAAAGCTCGTATTTTGTCTGGTTTACACCGCCCGACACAAGCGAGCTTTTTGTTTTTGAAACCACGTTTCCTACGGGGGTCGCTCTTATGGGGATTTCGGGGCCCAAGCCTGAGAATGCGTAGCTGTTTAATACGTTACCCAAGGGTATGCCGAAATCAAGAGCCTTGTATTCGGTAAGCTTTTCTATAATGTCAAGAGTAAGTCTGCTTTTTATAAGATTAACGTACCCCGTGTTTATGTCTATAAGGGTTATATTTCCGTTTTCGTCTTTTTCTATTATCAGTATATCGTCCTTGTTGTAATCTTCATAGGTGTGTAATATTCGGTTGTTTATCAGTCTGCTTATCTCTCTTACAATCACTTGATCGCAATACCGCGAAGCGACGAGAGGGAAGTTCTTTTCCACACGTAACGTAAATAATATTATTCCCGCGGCGGTCAATAAGCAGACTGCCGTTAAAATAATCTTTAGCTTTATCTTTTTCACAAACATCCCTCCACCCAAAATAATATTAACATTATTACATTTTTATTAATGATTTGCCTTATCGGTATTCCAAGCTCGCTTTCTGGCAAAAATATATTTGAGCAAAAACGGAGGCAATAAAAATGTATAATAAAGTTGAAATATGCGGTGTTAACACAGCAAAGCTGCCCATGCTTTCGGATACAAAAAAGGCAGAGCTTTTAAAACGAGCTCACCAAGGGGATGCGTATGCCAGAGACGAGCTTATAAACGGGAATTTAAGGTTGGTTTTAAGCGTTATCCAATCCTTTGCAGGCAGGGGAGAGAATCCCGATGATCTGTTTCAGGTAGGGTGTATCGGCTTAATAAAAGCGGTGGATAATTTCGATACCACTTTGGACGTTAAGTTTTCCACCTATGCCGTTCCGATGATACTGGGTGAAATAAGAAGATATCTGCGGGATAACAACACTATTCGCGTATCCCGTTCCGTGCGTGATATGGCGTACCGCGCGCTGCAGGCAAAGGAAGCACTTTCAAACAAGCTTAACCGCGATCCCACAATAGAAGAAATTTCGGCAGAGACCGGTTTTTCAAGAGAGGATATTGTTAATGCGCTGGAAGCTATTGTAGAACCGGTATCACTGTACGAGCCCATATATTCGGACGGCGGAGATTCTTTGTACGTTATGGACCAGATCAAAGATACCAAAAATACCGATGAAAGCTGGCTTACGGGAATAGCCCTTACAGAAGCTATATCCACTCTTAATGAGAGGGAAAAAAGAATACTTCTTTTACGTTTCTACAGAGGAAAAACTCAAACAGAAGTTTCGGCAGAGATAGGAATATCTCAAGCGCAGGTAAGCCGTCTTGAAAAAGGGGCATTGGAAAAAATAAGAAAACAACTGTAAACTTACCCCAAGAAACCTGACAGTTTCTCGGGGGCCCCGCCAAATCACCCCTAAAATCCTGCGGATTTTTGGGGACCCCGAGAAAATCACATCAAAACAGAGTGGACGTTTATTGTCCACTCTTAACTGTTTTTATGAGATTTTATTTTACAAAGGGTTCGATAGAGAATCCGGATTTCTTTTCGGAATTAAAGAGTCCGAAGGCGAAGATCGCAAGAGCCACAAGACCGAACAGTGCATCGATTATCAGCGACTGATAAATGTTCAAACCATCAACGGGTGTAGAGAAGGGGAGTCGTATAAATGATGCAGGGGTGCGCAAAGCAACGGAAAGAGAATATCCGTACTGGGTAAGCACCTGATAAGCGGAGATAAGAATGCGTGCTACTGCGTTGAACAAAAGAGAAAATGCGCACACAGATATGGTGGAAGCGAGGCACTTCTTTTTGCCGATAAGCTTTGCAAACAAGAAGGTTATTACCACGGAAACAAAGCAAAGCAGAGAAAAACCGTAAGTAAAAGCGGTGCCGAAGGAAAGCAGCTTTCCTAAACCCAAAGCAATACCCGAAAGCACTCCGGTGCCGATAACAGCGCCGATAAAAGCGCCCAGCACGCTTTTGATATTCTGACTCTTGGTTGCCTTTGCGGCAGCTTTCTTTTTGTTGTTGTTAAGGCTTTCGTTAAGCGCACAGCTTTCGCAAATAAGAGAAAGCACACCGCCATCGTTCAAAACCATTATTTTCTTGTGGGCAAAGGAAGTTCCGCATTTTATACATTTGTTGGAGCAGGGAATCTCATTGGCAACCAGCATATCCACCGTTGCTTCGATAATCTGTCTGAATTCGGTAAGCTCACAGCTTGCGGAAACGGTAATTCCATCTCCCTCAACGGTGCATATACATTCCGCAAATTCGTTTACTGTTTCGGTAAGCGCTTGTGAAAATTCAAAAGCAAATACAGAATCCTCATTCGTATCAAAAGGACATCCGAAAAACGCAGTTTTCTTTCCGTCCTTTTCGCTTATGGCAAGCAGATAATCTCTGTAAATACCGAAAGCCCGTTCATCCTTTGTTCCGCCGAAAGCAATATTTTTAAGTCCTAAATCCTTTGCAAGAATCTCGGTAGATTTTGTAAGCATTTTAAACCTCTCGTAAGTTTATTGTCCCGTATATTTTATCAATATTTTACACAAAAATGGTTAACAAAATGTTAACATTTGCGAGTTTTGAAAAGGGTTTTGAACAAACTGCCAAAACCTGCAAAAAACAGCCTGCTTTTTTTATTATTTTTCGCCGTAATTATTGACAAAACCTTAAAAAAACTGTATATTTTACTTGTTAAATTATTTGTTTTTTCGGAGGTCTGAAATGAGCAATAAATTGCTTGATTTAAAAAATATTTCGGTTTGTTTTGACGATGCGGTTATCCTTAAAAATATAAACCTTTATATTTGTGACGGTGAGTTTATTACCCTTTTGGGGCCTTCCGGATGCGGCAAGACCACCACTCTTCGTATTATCGCGGGATTTGTTAACCCCGATACGGGCGACGTACTGTTTGAAGGTAAGCGTATCAACGATATTCCTTCTCACAAAAGAGAGATAAACACCATCTTCCAGAAGTATGCTTTGTTCCCTCATCTTAATGTTTACGAGAACATAGCCTTCGGTCTCCGCCTTCAGAAGATGCCCGAAAAAGAGATAAAGACCACCGTAGAGGAAATGCTCTCTCTGGTTAACCTTAAGGGCTTCGGCAAAAGAAACATAAACTCTCTTTCCGGCGGTCAGCAGCAGAGAGTTGCTATCGCACGCGCTTTGGCTGTTCGTCCCCGCGTTTTGCTCTTGGATGAACCTTTGGGTGCTTTGGACCTTAAGCTTCGTAAGGATATGCAGAATGAGCTTAAGTCTATTCAGCAAAGATTGGGAATTACTTTCATTTACGTTACTCATGATCAGGAAGAAGCCCTCTCTATGTCCGATACCGTAGTGGTTATGGATAACGGTGAAATACAGCAGATCGGCACGCCTCTCGATATTTATAATGAACCTAAAAACGCTTTCGTTGCAGACTTTATCGGCGAAAGTAATATACTTGACGGAAAGATGCTGGATGATTACCGTTGTTTCTTCTCCGGCAAGGAGTTCAAATGTCTTGATACCGGCTTTGAAAAGAACGAGCCTGTAGACGTTGTTGTCCGTCCCGAGGACGTGGACGTTGTGCCCGTTGAAGAGGGAATGGTTTGCGGTACCGTAACCAACCTTACCTTCAAAGGCGTTCACTACGAAATAATCGTGGATATCGGTAACTTTAAGTGGATGATCCAGACTACCGATTATCAGCCCGTTGGCGCTCATATCGGTCTTAAAATAGATCCCGACGCTATCCATGTTATGAAAAAGAGCGAATATTCCGGCAAGTTCGGCGATTACAGTACTTTCTCCGATGAAATTGAGGAAATGTCTATTAACGACGAGGAGCAGGAATAAAATGAAAAAGAACAATACTCTTGCTCAGCGTTTGCTGGCGGCGCCCCACATTTTGTGGTCGGTGCTGTTTATAGTGGCGCCTCTCGCCATTGTTGTTTTTTATGCTTTTACGGATTCTTCCTTTGGCTTTTCTTTTTCCAATTTTTCCAAGCTGTTTAACGACGGCACCGTAGAGGTATTTACACTTTCTTTGGCTTTTGCCTTTTGTGCTACCTGCATTTGTCTTGTAGTTGCATATCCTTTGGCATATTTTATTTCAAGAACAAGCAGAAAAACTCAAAACACTCTGGTTATGCTTTCAATGCTACCTATGTGGATGAACTTTCTGCTTCGTACATACGCTCTTTCGTTTTTGTTGGAAGATACGGGTTTTTTGAATAATATACTCGCTTCTGTCGGTATTGACGGGGTTTCCCTTATTAATACCCCCGGTGCGGTTATATTCGGTATGGTTTACAACTTCCTGCCGTATATGATCCTGCCTATTCATTCCGTTATTTCCAAAATAGATAAAAACGTTATCGAAGCGGCAGAGGATCTCGGCTGTAACCGTTTGCGTGTTATTTTCAGGGTTATAATGCCGCTCAGCCTTCCCGGAATCGTTTCGGGTATAACAATGGTGTTTGTTCCCTCTGTCAGTACCTTCTATATTTCCCAGCAGTTGGGACCTACGGATTTCGTTTTGATAGGCGACGTTATCGAAACCTATTTCAAATCCTCCGCTGCTTCCTCCTACCATCTGGGATCTGCCATTTCTTTGGTTCTTATGGTCCTGATATTTATTTGTATGGCGGTAATGAACCACTTCTCCGATGATGAATCCACAGGAGGTATAATCGTATGAAGATAGGATCCAAGCTTTATATGGCTCTTGTTTTCCTTTTGTTATATTCTCCCATAGTTGTTTTGATTGTGTTTTCCTTTAACTCTTCAAACAGTATGGCGGTTTTTGAAGGATTTTCACTTAAGTGGTATAAAGAGCTTTTTAATAACGATGCGGCTATATCCGCATTGCTTAATTCTCTTATTCTCGCATTTTCTTCCGCAATCATTTCTACCATTTTAGGTACCGTGGCGGCTGTGGGAATACATAAAATGCGTTCCAAGTACGTTAAGTCTGTCGTCATGAACGTAACCAACATCCCTATGATGAATCCGGATATAGTTACCGGTATTTCTATGATGCTGTTGTTTGCTCTTTGCGGCACCCTTATCGGCTTTGGTATTCTGGGATTCTGGACGTTGCTTATCGCACATATTACGTTTAATATTCCGTACGTAATACTTTCGGTAATGCCCAAGCTTAAGCAGATGGACCCTCGTTTGCCCGAGGCGGCTATGGATCTTGGGTGTACACCTCTTCAGGCGTTTTTTAAGGTAGAGTTTCATGAAATTCTTCCAGGCATCTTTTCGGGATTACTTATGGCGTTTACCTTGTCGCTGGATGACTTTGTTATAAGTTATTTCTGCGCAGGTAATACCTTCCAGACTTTGCCTATATTCATTTATTCTCAAACTAAAAAGCGCGTAACGCCGGATATGAACGCGTTGTGTGCCATCATCTTTATCACGATCCTTGTTCTGTTGCTTGTTCGTAATTTTGCCACAGACAGACAGCTTGGCAAAAACAGCAGAAGAAAGGCACGTAACTGATATTTTTAAAGGAGAAACAAAATTGTCAAAAAAGTTTTTTGCGGTTTTTATTGTTCTTACGGTAATTTTGTGTCCGTTTATATGCGGATGTTCCGAAGGTGAAGAAGAGATTGAATTTTTCGTAACCGAGGACACCGCTTCCATAGATTACTCCAAATACGAAGGGGTTACCCTTAACGTATATAACTGGGGTGAGTATATTTCCGACGGAAGCGACGGATCTGTGGATATCAATGCGGAATTCACCAAATTGACCGGTATTAAAATTAACTATACCAACTTTACCAGTAACGAAGATATGTATAACAAGATAGTTAACGGCGGCGTTTCCTACGATATTATCATACCTTCGGATTATATGATCGAAAAGCTTATCAAGGAAGAGCTTGTTCTCGAATTGAATTTCGATAATATTCCCAACTATAAATATATCGCTCCTGAATACAAAGATCTGTTTTTTGATCCTCAAAACGCTTACAGCGTGCCTTATTCCGTAGGTATGGTTGGTCTTATTTATAATACCGCCGTCGTTACTGAAGAATTGGACAGCTGGAGTGCTTTGTGGGACCCCAAATATGACGGCGAGATTCTTATGTTCAACAATCCCCGTGATGCTTTCGGTATTGCTCAGTTTCTTTTGAAAGAAGAAGGAAATGATATAAATTCCTTGTCCGAGCAGGATTGGATAGATGCGAAAAATAAGCTTTCCGAACAAAAGCCTTTGGTAAAGGCGTACGTTATGGACGAGATATTCAATAAAATGGAAAGCGGTGCCGCTGCTATGGCACCCTATTATGCAGGCGATTATTTCAGTATGTACGAGAATAATCCCGATCTCGCTTTCGTATATCCTAAAGAGGGCACCAACATATTCGTGGATTCTGTTTGCATTCCCGCAAGCACCAAGAACAAAGAAGCCGCAGAGCTTTACATCAATTTCTTGATGGACCCCAACGTGGCTTTGCAGAACGCATATATGATATGCTACGCTTCTCCCAACAGCGCAGTTGTTGAAAATGAAGAGTATCTTGAATATTTAGATGAGCTTCATCCCGAAGCCTACGATATTCTTTATATGGATATGAGCGAGTATTACGGCGGAATAGACGTAAGAGGATATTACTTCCGCGATCTGCCCGATGAAACGCTTAATACAATGAACTCTCTTTGGAACAGCTTGAAGATCGAGTCCACTGAAGAAAGCTCAACGGATTTCGTGTATTATTTTTGCGCAGTCGTTATTACGTTTTTGCTTGTAATGTTTATTATCAATAAGATTAAAAAATACAAACGTGAACATGTTTAATTACAAAAAGGAGATTTGTATGGGCAAGAAAATTTTTTCACTGTTTTTAGCTTCGCTGATGCTGCTTTCATTGGTTGCCGGTATGAGCGGTTGTAAAGAAACTCCCGCAGATTACAGCGGAGAGGATAGCGGTATAATTTTTACGCTTGATAAAACAGAGTTTTCTGCAAATACACTCAATCTGCCTCTAACAAATCAGGATATTGCGATTTTTGATCGATTTTACAAGATCGATGGGGAACCCACCGCTTTTGTCGGAGGAGATCATTCCGGAAGAACCTTGGTAACGGTACGTTATAACCCTTCGTATAATGAGTTTTCCGTTATGTCTGTTGATAATTCCGAGGGCGACAAAGCAAACACCCTTATTCCCGTAAACGGCTTTGTTGCAAGTATACCCAGTAATTTGCTTGAAGGTTTACGTGTGCGCGAATCGCAGGTCGTTACCGTTATTGGATACGATACCAAACAATGCGAACGATTGGATCTTGCGTCGTTTATTCCTTCCGAATCAACTTTTGCCCGTCGTATTTATTACGTGAACCCTACCGAAATTCCTACTGAAGACCTTATATATTTCGTTTCCGAAGAATTTGGCAAGGATATTACGCTGGGTAACGGTGTTATTGCGGCAACGCTGGAAAAAAAGAATTCCAACAGTTACACTGTTTCCGCCTTTCGCAAAGAGGGCACGTTGAGCGCCGGCACGTGTGCCATAATTTTTAACGGAAAATACAATTGTGAATATGCCGAGACAGTTTTGAAAGAAGGAGCTTATATTATGCTATCCAATCTTGATTCCGCAAATTCTGTTTGCCACGAATCGGCTATAAAATTAAATGATACCGTTTATAAAATCGGTGCAGAGCACACCAATGTTTCTCTTGAAAAAGACGGCGTATATCTTTATGATTCCGCATATTCCGCAGGTGCCACCCCCAAGAGTGAAAAGGATTTTGTTGCAGTCGCAGTTAAGGACGGTGTGGTAGTTTATACCGGTGAAAAGAACGAGCGATTGGTTATTCCCACCAACGCAGGCTATGTTTTGGTGTTCTGCGGTGATAAAATATCTTTGGCAGAAAGCTATACAATGGGTGCTTCTGTTGAAGAACTGCTTGTTTTCCCTGAAAATACCCCCGAAAAATTTGTAAAGATAAATAATTACTGCTATTCATTTGCAAATGTTGACGTTTTTGAAAAAGATGTTCCCGTATTGTTTACTTCGGGCTTTGGTAAAACTACCGGTACCTCCGGTAACGTTGCTGAAATCGCTATTAAAGACGGAAAGGTTGTTTCTGTTACAACCTCCGGCGGAAATACAGAGATACCCGAAAACGGATACGTTCTTTCTTTCTCTGCAAAGGGTGAAAACCTTGCGAACTGCAAGACGGTTTCTGTTGGTGATACCGCTCGTGTAGCCCTGGATAAATGTGAGTACTCCTTGGAGCATCTTGATATCAGCGCATTTAACGGAGTAAGATATACAGATTTCCTTGTTATTTATGACAAGAGCAATACGAGAACCGGTACAAACCAATACGGTTTCGAGATAGGTGTAGATGCCAACGGCGTTATGATATCTGCTTCCAATTTGGGTAATATGAAGGTTCCCGAGGGCGGATTCGTAATCTCCGGTCACGGTAAGATGCACGAAGCCATCGCCGCTAACTATATTTACGGCGGAACCGTTAAGCTTTTAAAAGATGAGAATAAGGTTGTGTTCTATTCCACACCGCTCTCTATGCAGACGGACGTAACCGCTGCGCTTAACAACGTAAAAGAAAAGTTCTCTCAGGCAGAACATGCTCTTTACGATATTGATTATCAGTTCATTTCTACAAAGCTTGACGCTTGTAAAACCTTGATAGATTCTGTTGAATCTTCCGCAAAAGACGGAGATCCCGTAAACGCTATTAATGCTTTGTACGAGATCACACTCCAGCTGGCTGATCTTGAGGAAGCAATGATCACCGAAAAAGCTGTGGAAGAACGCTCCGTATGGTATCGCTCTAACGTAAAGAGTGATGAGGAAGTATTGGCTGTTATAAAGAAATGTGTTGAATACAATATTAACGCCATTTACGTAGAGACTTGGTATAACGGAAAGACTATAGGCTCTACCAAAAATCCTCTTATTCAGCATTATACCGAACAGCACGGTGATTACGATGCGTTGGAAGGCTTTGTCCGCATTGCCCACGAGCACGGAATACAGATCCACGCTTGGGTAGAAAACTTCTTTGTAGGTACCACTTCCCAGATGTCCGGCGACCCCGATCACGTAGGTCACCACAACGAAGACTGGATACTTCTGGATAAAGACGGAAAGGGTTACTATATTTCTCCCGAATACGGTAACTTCGTATTCCTTAATCCTCAGAACCGTGAATGCAGAGATCTGGTTTTGGCAGTTTACCGTGAACTTCTCGAAAATTACGATATTGACGGTCTGCATCTGGATTACATTCGCTATCCCGAGCACAACGGAAGTGCTGATTTTGGATACAACGAAGATACCATTAAAGCATTCCAAAAAGAATACGGTTATACTACCGATCCTCATAACTATAAAGCCGGTTCCAAAGAATACAAAGATTGGATATCCTTCAGACAGGATGTTATCACTACGTTTGTAAAAGAAGTTAACGATCTGGTTAAGGAAGTAAGACCCGAAGTCTGGATAACCGCTGCTTGCTATCCTTCTCTTACGGATGCCCCCAATCAAATTTACCAGTACACTTCCGAATGGGTAAAGCTTGGTTATATTGATCAGGTATTCTCTATGACCTATTCAAACGGTACCGAGTACGTTAAGAGTAATGCGGAAAGCTTTATCAAAGCATGTAAGGATAAGGCGCTTTATTCCACCGGTCTTACCTTGTTTTCCGGCAACTCCGGCGAAGAACTGCTCAGCCAGATAAAGGGCGTGCGCGAAGTGGGTGCAACAGGTCAGGCGTTCTTCTCCTTAAGCTCTCTCCTGGGATTTGAAGAATACGAAAATATTATCATAAACCACGCTTACCGCAACAAAGCTGTTTCGCTTTTCGATGTAGACGGAGCTGTTCGTGCATATGCAAACGATCTTTTGGAAAAGTGCGACGGAGTATACTCCCAGCGCACCGAAGGTCAAGAAGAAGTTATAGCAAAAGTTAAAAAACTTCTTACCGAAATAAAGACCGAGTCAGAAAAGCAGGAATATAATACCGTAGAGGAGCAAAAAGCTCTTCTGGCGTATGTTACCGAAAGAACCGAAGCAATTCTTGCAGAAGCAGAAAATGCCGGCAGCGACCTTAAAAACGCTTTAAACCGTGAGGTAGGGGAGATGCATTATAATCTTTCTGTGCTTTACACGAGAATGGAAGCTAAAACCGCACAGTAATAATACTTTTGAACGCCTGATGTTTTTTCAGGCGTTCAATTAATAAAGGGGAATTTATGAAAATCACGATAAACGATAATTTGATAAAACATTACCTTCAAAACGTGTATTTTATAAACGGCCACAGTTATGCGGGAAAATCCACAATGGTTAAAATGTTATCTGAAAGATACGATATGATTCATTGTGGTGAAAATTATCACGATGTTTTCCCCTGTGAAAAGCTTTGCCGTTGGGATCAGCCCGCCCTTTGCTATTTTGATACTATGTCGGGCTGGGAAGAATGGCTTAATATGACCCCGGAACAGCATTATAACTGGATGCAGAAAGTGTCCGAAGAATGTGCTGAAATTGAAATTCTTGAGCTTATAAAATTGTCAGCAAGCGGTAAAAAGATTATTGTTGATACAAATATTTCCCCGGAAATATTGCGCGCTGTTTCGGATTACGATCACGTTGCTATTATGCTTTGCGACCCGCCGGATATTAGTCATACCCGCTTTTTTGATAGGGATGATCCGGATAAAAAATTTATGTATGATCAAATACAAAAATGTAAAGACCCCGAAGCAACGCTTGCGAATTTCAATTCATGGTCGCTTTACCATCCTTTGAATGAAATTGATTGGAATGGTACGGGATTTTTTACGGTAACACGATCTGATTTTGCAACAGATACTCGTGAAGAAACATTACAGAAATTGGCAAAACACTTTGGTTTGGAGAAACGGTAAATATAAGGCCGTATGAGGTAAAATATGTTTAAAGCAGACGAATATATAAACTCGTTAACCGAACTTCTGAAAGCTGTATATAAAGAACGACTTATTTATATCGGCTTACAGGGCAGTTATTTGAGAGGCGAAGCCACGGAAAACAGCGATATAGATATTATGGTGGTTGTTGATGACATAACCACATTCGACCTTGAGGAGTACAGAAGAGTCATTTTAACCTTGCCGGATTACGATAAATCCTGTGGATTTATTTGCGGTAAAGAAGAATTATTAAACTGGAATCCTCTTGAAATATGCCATCTTGTGCATACCACGAAAGATTATTACGGCACTCTTTCTGAGCTTGTGCCCGAATACTCGGAATACGATGTACGTGCTTTTGTTAAACTGAGTCTGGGCAATCTGTATCACGAGCTTTGTCACCGCTATATCCACACTTCCGAGGAAAATAATATTTCGTGTCTTCCTTTTACCTATAAGTCCGTGTTTTTTATTTTACAAAATATACACTACTTGGAAAGCGGTAATTTCATAGCAACCAAG